>CAYHEL010000136.1:0-6852 GCA_964355415.1 uncultured Verrucomicrobiota bacterium
GGGCGGGCACGGCGCCGGTGACGGCCTCGATAATGCCTTTGGCATGGACGATATCGACCAGAAACCGCGGGCCATTGTGCAGACGCCGCCCAACTATCCCTCCGACAAGAAGGGGAAAAAATTGGGAGGTGTCGTTCAGGTTGCCTTCATTGTCACGGCGACCGGTCAGGTGTCCAACCCGCGGGTGGAGCGCGCGTTTCATCCGGCCTTCGGGGCGCCCGCGCTCGCCGCCGTGCGGCAGTGGAGATTTGAACCTGCCGTCAAGGGCGGCGTCAGGGTGAAGTGTCGTATGAGAGTTCCGATCCGGTTTCAGACCGGGTAGAAGGCGCTGATGATGAAACAGAACACATGGCTGGGATTGGTGTGCGGCCTCTGGGGCAGTGGCGTGGCGCTCGTGTTTGGTGTTCCCGCCCGCCCGCAAACGGAAACGACGGCGCCGGTCGCGAGCGCCGACCTCGCGGCCTTGTGGAAGGATCCGACGTTCCAGAAGCAATTTGTCGGCTCCTACGGCATTTCGGCCGAGCTCGAGCCCCGGGTGACGCCCGAGGAAGTGGCGATCCTCGAGCGTGTCCGACCGATAATGGGCACGAATCTGCGCAAGGCGGCGCAGATGTTGGAGAGCGAGACGAAGCCAAACTCCTCGGCGATGCTGGATTTCAACCTGGGCAGCCTCTATTTCCAGCAGGATCAAATGGACAAGGCGTTGAAGCGGTATCGCCGCGCCGTCGAGAAGTTTCCCTCGTTCCGCCGGGCGTATCGCAATCTCGGGATGATCCATGCCCGCGACGGCCGATACGACGAGGCGATCACGAGTTTTACCCGCATGATCGAACTCGGTGGCGGCGACGCCTATTCCTACGGACTGCTGGCCTTTGCCTTCGCGGCCAAGGAGGATTATCTGGCGGCCGAGGCGGCCTACCGTAACGCCCTGCTGCTCCAGCCGGACAATACGGACTGGCGTCTGGGTCTCACGCGGTGCGTGTTCAAGCAGCAGAAGTTCGAGGATGCCGTCGCCTTGCTGGATGTGTTGATCCAGCATTATCCGGAGAAGCCTGAATTCTGGCTGTTGCAGGCCAATGCGTTCCTCGGACTGAAGAAACCCCTCAAGGCGGCGGTCAATCTGGAGTGTTTAGACCGCCTGCGCAAGGCCACGCCCGAGAACCTGGTTCTGCTGGGCGATCTGTATCTGGGCGAGGATCTGGTCGATCTGGCGACACAGGCGTATGCGCTGGCGCTGGCGGGGGATCCGCCCCTGCCTGCGGCGCGCCTGATCCGCTGCACCCAGCAGTTGGCCGCCAAGGGGGCCTTCACCCAGGCCCGGTTTGTCAATACCCGCCTGCGGGCGGCGCGGGAGAAATCGCTGGAACCGGCCGACCGCGCGCAACTGGCCAAACTCGACGCGCGTATTGCCATGGCGCAGGGCGGGGAGGGCCCCGACCTGGTGCGGGCGCTGGAGGAAACCCTCAAGCTCAATCCGCTGGACGGGGATGCGCTGCTGTTGATGGCTCAATATTATTCACGCAAGAACGAAACCGAACGCGCCGTCCTGAACTACGAGCGGGCGGCGGAAATCCCGGAGTTCGAGGTACAGGCCAAGACGCGGCATGCGCAGTTGCTCGTCGGCGCGGGCCGGTTCAACGATGCCCTGCCCCTGCTTCGCCGGGTGCAGGAGGTGAAACCCCGGGAGGAAATTGCCCGCTACATCGAACAGGTTGAACGCATTGCAAGGAGTAAACGATGAAACGTGTCATACTGTATCTGGCCTCCACTCTTCTCTGGGGGGCCGCATGGGCGGCGGGAACCGGCCCGTCATCTGAAGGGGAGGCGCCCGCCGGCCCGGTTTTGGCGGAGACCCGGATGGTTCTCGACAAGTGGATCGAGACCCAGCAGGTCATCGCCCGGGAAAGCAAAGAGTGGCAACAAGGAAGGGAAACGCTTTCATCCCGCCTGGAATTGGCGCGCAAAGAGGTGACGTCGATCGAGGAGAAACTCAAGCAGGTGGAGGGATCCACCGACACGATGAGCAAACAGCGGGAGACGCTCCAGGCGGGAAACGTGAGACTCAAGAAATCCGCCGAGCGATTGTCCTCCGCCGCCTACCGGTTGGAGACCCGGATCGAAACGGTGTTCCCGATGCTCCCGGATCCCGTGCAGGCGAAACTCAAGCCGCTTTATGACCGTATTCCCCTCAAGGGCGCCGTCACCAAGGTCTCCGCCGCCGAACGGTTTCAGAACGTGCTGGGCATTCTCAGCGAGGCCATCAAGGCCAACAGCGAGATCCCCGTCATTTTTGAAGTCCGGAACCTGGAGAATGGGAAACCCGCCGAGGTTCGCGTGCTCTATGTGGGTCTGGGGCAGGCGTACTACCTGAGCGCCGCAGGCCAGGCGGGAATTGGCCGCCCCTCGACCAACGGATGGAAATGGGAGGTCTCCGACGGGATTGCGCGGGACGTTCAGAAGGCGATTGAAATCCAGGAAGGCAAACGTCCGCCTGCCTTCGTTTCCCTGCCGGTGGTGATCCAATGAAGACGATACTCACCCTGTTGTTCCTGCTGGCCGGCGCCGCGATGGCGGCGGGCCCCGCCCCGGTCGCGCCCCAGGCGCCGACCACTGCGCCGATGATGAAGGGCCTCGCCCAGTCCGCCCAGGCGGAACTCGCCCGCGCCATCCGGGAACTGAATGAGCTGCGCGATGAGGTGGCGGCGGCGAAGGTTCCCCTGGCGGAAGAACTGGCGAAATGGGAGGATAAACTTCTCCAGGGCCGCCGCCGATTGGATCAGGCCCAGAAGGCCGCGGATTCAGGCACGATGGAAATGGTCGCCATCAAGGCGGAGCAGAAGTCGCGCGAGGAGGAACTGGCCTACATTCAGAATCTCCTGGATGAGTATATCCGGAACTGCGAAACCAAATCGTCGGTCAGCGAGTTGCAGATACTGGCTTCGGCGCTGGAGGCCGCGAAACAGGCGCCCGGCAATCCGACGCTGTCAACCGATGACCGCTTCGACCGCCAGGTGGCCGTGGCCGATCTGACCTGTAACCGGCTCGGGGAGGCGATCGGCGGCATGCGGTTTGGCGGCACGGCGGTGGGGCCTGACGGCACGGTCGAAGAAGGACAATTCCTCGTCGTCGGTCCCGTCGTCATGTTCGGATCGACGAACGGTTCCCTGGCGGGCATGGTGATTCCCCAACTGGGTTCCACTAAACCCCTGGTGCGTCCCCTGGAGGGCGATCTGCAGGCGGGTTTGAGCGGACTCATCGCCGTCGGCCGGGGCGCGTTGCCCCTGGATCCTTCGCGGGGCGGCGCCTTGAAGGCCCTGGTTCAGAAGTTTGACATCCTCGAGATCTTCAAACAGGGCGGTCCGATCATGTGGCCGTTGCTGATCGCCGCGGTCTTGTCACTCTTGACGGTTGTGGAGCGCCTGATATTCCTGACGCTCGAGCAGGGTCGCCGTAATCCCCAGGCCGTTCAGCGTTTTCTTGAGGCCGTGACCGAGGGGGACTTTGAGCGGGCGCTGACCGTGGGCGGCAAGTCTCGCTTCTTTGTGCTCCGGGCGCTGGCGTATGCGCTGGAACACCGCGAGAAATCCATTTCCAATGCGTTGCTGTACTCGCAGTCGCGGGAAATGCGGCGTTACCGGCGCGGTATTCCCATCCTGGATACCGTGATCACGCTGGCGCCTCTGCTGGGCTTGCTCGGCACGGTGACGGGTATGATGGGCTCCTTCGCCCTGATCGGGGGCGAACTCAGCGCCCCCGGGGCGATCACGGGCGGTATTGCCGAAGCCTTGATTGCGACGGCGTTCGGGTTGGGGATCGCGATCACGAGCCTCATCCCGTTCAATATGTTGAATGCCAGGATGGAGGAAGCCCGGCAGGAAATGGAGGCGGCGGCCATCCAGTTGGAATTGCTTGTCAACCGGCCGACGGGCGCCGTGGAAGCCCTGGCCCAGACGCATCATTAAGGAGCACACGATTATGCACGGAGGAGGTGGAGGAGGACCCGGAAAGAAAGCGCGCATCGAGATCATCCCGTTGATCGACATCATTTTCTTTTTGCTGGCCACATTCATCATGGTCTCGCTTTCCATGACCCAGAATCAGGGTGTATCGGTCGCCTTGCCGAGCGCCGCATCGGCGGCCTCGCTCGGCGATCAGCAGGAGATGCAGAAGGCGGTCACCCTGAGCGTCAACGAGAAGGGCGAGGTGTTCTACAACAAGGATAAAACGACCCTGGCACAATTGCCGATGCGCTTGCAGAACTTCAAGACCACCAGCAAGGATCCCCGGGTGATTATCAACGCCGATGCCGGCGCGAATTTCAAGAATGTGGTGGCGGTGCTTGACGAAGTCCGCAAAGTCGGAATCGCCAAGGTGGGAATTAACACAGATAAGAAGTAACGATCAAACTATGAGGAGAATACAAATGAATAACGAAAGAAACAGGAAACTAAACAAAGGAGACGGTATGAAACGGTTGATCTGGCTGGCGGCGGTGATGGCGGGCGGAGTGGGCCTGTGCTCGGCACAGGAGAAGATGAAGCCTGAGAGCGGTAGCGAGTTGACGGATGCGGCGCAGGAGTCCACCACGCCCTGGCGCATCTCGGGCGGGGTGTTATACAAAAACTGGCTCTATGAACACGATGCCCTGCAGCAACGGGGCCCCACGACATCCAAGGGCGGTGAAGACTGGGAAAATGGCAGTACCTCCGGCAACGGCTCGGGTTTGCAGATGAAACTCGGACGCGGCGACGGGACGCTTGATGCGTCGTTCGTCAAGTCGGACTTCAAGTATGTGTATTCCATAGCCAATGCTCGGCAGGAGATCGACACCGTGTCCCGCGACTTTGAAGTGACCTGGTCGCAGATCACGGGCCGCAACAACCAGGCCGAGTACGGAACCATCATCGGGTTCCGGTACCTGGGCATGCAGAAGGATGTCATGATCCGTGAGAACACGTTGAACGTGGAGGGCGGGGGCAACATGAACTGGCTCATGCTTGAAGGCGGTTACACGGGGAGTTGGAGGCCCTTTGAAACGCCGTTGTTCCAGGCGCATGGTTCGATTCTGTTCTTTCTGGGCGAGGCCTCGGGAACCGCCCGCAGCGGCACGGATACGAACTGGGTCGACGGCGTGATTTCGGAAAGCTACAGCGATCAGTACTCGCTGGCCTACGGGGGCCGCGCCTCGTTCGGGGTGGACGTTTCCATCACCAAGCGGGTGTGGTTTTCGATTGATTACATGCGCGAGTGGCTCTACTCGTTCGACTCCACGGACACGGGGATCGTGGTGTTCCCGGATAACAGTGATGCGCTGTTCATCGAGAATCATCATGCGGTCATGGGAAGTATCAATTACGTATTTTAAGGCGCCCTGTGCGCAGGTGGGGAGGAACTATGTCGAAATACGCCTCGTCTTGGAGGAGAGGAATCATGGCGGCCGGTCTGGCGGCTCTGGCCGCCGGTTGCGTGACCACGGGGATCCAACTGGTCTCAAAAGGGGAGGCCGGACATGCCCCGGTGGGACAGTCCTTGATTGTTGTGTCGCAACTGGCCTCCGTGGACGCGGCCTGGGCGTCGGCATTTGAGAAGGCGCTGGACTTCGAATTGAAGCGAATCGGTTCTCCCTTTTTGATTCAGAACCGGATTCCCCTGGCCCTGCAGGCCGACAAGGCCCGCTATGCCGCCCAGATCGCGGAGTTCAATCCGGATCTCGTCCTGGTTGTCGAGCCGGGCGAGGGAACGGTCGATACCCGGGGACGAAGTTACAAGCGCCGGTTTGAGGCGGGCGTGTTCAGACATTACGCGGAACGCAGCAAACGGGAACTGGTCTGGCGCGGATCCATCGACCTGGAGCCGGCCAGCGCGTACATCAAGGCGGACGATATGCCGACGCTGGCGCGGGATCTGGTGGCCAAACTCCAGACCGACGGCATGCTTCCGAAGCCGAAGCGAAGCGTCAGTAAAGTGTCCGTGAAACCCGAGGATTCGTTATTGCCTCCTGTGAGATCCACCCGGGGCTATGGTCGGTGACAGGCGAATCGGGAAAAGAAACGGTGATTTCAAGTCAAGAAGTAACAGGACACTAATCGTCTCCAAATCCTGTGCGTGTCAAATCACTCCCCATTGCTTAAAGAATATGGAGGACTGAATTAACGTGAACACGCTCGAACATCAACGTCATTCTCTCGTGTCTTCGGTTCTGACCAGTCTGGCGGTCATGGGCCTGGCGCTGTGCTCATCCTGCAGCACGCCTCCGGAACAGGACGACGGACTCGTCGGCATCCTCTATCACGCCTCGGCGAGTCATCGCACAGGAAGTATGGCTGGAACGAAAAACGCGGAAACGCGCCCCCAGCCCGTCGTCAGTCCCGTTGAGGTGATTCGGGAAACAATGCCAGGGACAAACGCCACGTCTGCCTCCTACGCGCCTGCGGAAGGCCAGCCGGCGTATCGTATTTCGCCGGGCGATGTTCTGGCCGTATCCTACTTCCCCCGTCCCCCGGGCGACCGGAAGGAGTATCTGATTGACAGCCAGGATGTGCTGACGATTACCGTGGCGGGGCAGCAGGCCTTTACCGGAGACGTGACCGTCCGTCCGGACGGGTTCATTTCCTTCCATCTCATCGGCGAGGTCAGCGTTCGCGGTCTGACCGTGGCGCAGGTTCGCTCGGAGATTGCCTCGCGCATGGCCAAGTTCATCCCGTCGGCGGATATTACGGTGATTCTGAAGGAGGGCAACGCCCTGGCGCGGGACTTTCTCAATACCTTGCGCAGCAACACGGATTTGGGATCCACGAGGATCATTCAGGTTCGGCATGACGGCATGGTGACGTTCCCGCTGGTGGGCGAGGT
>CAYHEL010000137.1:0-6831 GCA_964355415.1 uncultured Verrucomicrobiota bacterium
GCAGATCATCCCTCTGGATGCGGGCCGCCGGAGTTTCGTCACGGAGTTGGAGTTTGGCCGAAAGGGCGATGTCGAGGCGTTGTTCGGCGATGCCCCGTACGCCCGCCCGCCCCTGTCCCCCGATCACAAACTGGCCGCCGCGCCGCTTCTTGGCGGTCTTGAGTCCCTGATCCACAACAACGGAACCATTGAAGTCGCCTGCGTCCTGGATCCGTCCCGGCACACTTATCTGCGCGACCATCAACTCGACGGAAAGCCGGTATTTCCGGCGGCCATGGCCATGGAACTTATGGCGGAATCCGCATGGGCCGCCTCGACGCAACCCGGCGGACTGATCGAAATTGGATCCCTGCATGTCCAGCAAGGCATCGTGCTCGACCACACTGAACCGAAGACCGTGCGCGTCAGAGGCGCCCGGGCGGCCTCTGTCTCCGGCGCCGCCTCCTTCTCCATGCAGATCCACTCGGAGGGGGCCGGCAACCGCGCCCACTACCGCGCACTCGTCACACTCGGCGCAAAATCAGAACCGCCCGGCTTCGATCCCGCGGCCTTCAAACACCTTGATCCTTTCCCTCTTGGGGTTTCCGAGGCCTATGCGCACTGGTTGTTTCAGGGACCTTGTTTCGCGGGCATTACGAAGATCATGGGAACCAATCAGGACACGATCGCGGGCATCCTGCAGTCTGTTTCGCCGACGCTGTGTCTGCCAGCCGCCGCGAACAGTCACTGGTTGATCGACCCCACCGTCGTGGACGCGTCGCTCCAACTCGTGATCCTCTGGGAACGCCATTGGCACGACATGACTCCCCTGCCCATGCAAATCGGGAGGTTCCGGGTTTTTCACTCCCTCTCCGGGCAACCGGTTCAGTGCCTGGTCAAGGCGGCCACGTCCGATGAGGGGGAACTGCTGACAGCCGATCTGTTCTACACCGACACTCAGGGACGTCTGCTTGCTGTGATGGAAGGTCTTCAGTGCGCCTGCACGAAGTCCCTCAACCGCCTGGGGGATGCCGCCAGGGAAGGCCGAAAAGAGGCAGCCTGTGATTGAGGATTCGAGTCCCGAGCCCTCCAGCACACTGCGACGATTTGGCCCTCTCCCGGGTTACAACGAGCCGGGCATTCTCCGGTATCCGTGGTTGAAGCCCGCCCTGGCGGTGGCGCCGGCGCAAGGGTGGTGCTGTCAGTGCATGGATGACAACACGGCCCCCTGGGATGAGGCGGTGGCGGCGTTCATCCTGCTGGAACCCGAATGGAAAGTCTGGTGGCACCTGCCCCACGAAGTGGCACGGCGCCGATGGATGCGAGGCCGGGTGGCGGCCAAGGACGCCATTCGCCTGCTTCTTCTGGATCGTTACGGCGTGGCGGCGCCACTGGAGACGATCAGCGTCCTTCCGGATCAACACGGACAACCACAGGTCTCGTGTACGGCGGTCTCGAAGACGGGCGCCGGGATTGCGATTTCGATTTCCCACTGCGGAAACAGTTCCGTGGCCCTGGCCTCCGACCGGTCCGGGGGGTGTCTCGGCGTGGGGATCGACGTGGCCTCCCAGACCGACAACCATGACGGCCTTGAGGAGGGAGGATTTGCTTCAACCGAGATGGCTTTGCTGCATGACTGTCCCGCGACGGAACGCGCCGATTGGCTACTCCGTCTGTGGTGCGCCAAGGAAGCCGTCAGCAAAGCCCTCGGGGTGGGGCTGAGGGGAAACCCTCTCCACTATCGGGTGCGCCGGATCGACCGCGCGAGGGGAACGGCGGATGTTGAGGCCCATCTTGAAACCGCCATTCTGCCCCAGGGCCTGGTGCGACTGACCGCCACCGTCGGGTGCGACCGGGGATTGGCTTTTGCGGTGGCCCACCGGGAGGAACTCTAAATGAAGTGGCCCTGGCAAGGAACGGCGACAGACACCCCGGATTCCGCCTTCCACACCGTGATGGCGGCGCTCGACCAGGTGGTTGGGAAAAACTCGATGGCAACTCACACGCCGATTCAACCGGAGGCGTTTCTCGGCGCCGACCTGGGCCTGACGTCCATCGCCGTCGCCCGACTGGCAGGCATCCTGAACAAACGGGGCGGCGGAAAACCGCTTCCGTTTCATACCCTCTTTGTGAAACCGGACGGTTCCCCGCTTCAGGATATCCGGGTCTCCGATTTGGTTGCCTTTCTGCAGCGTCATGGACAGGGAGGGACGGCGTGAGTCCCGTTGTGTCCCCCTGTCTTGCCCGACCCGCCACACTCGACGACCTCGCGGAAGTCGCCACCCTGCTTCATCATATCTTCGGCGTGCATCAAAGCGCGGCCCTGTTGAAATGGAAGTTTACGGGGTGCATGAACAAACTGACGGGATCCACCGTCCTGACCAGCAACCATGGCATCGTCGGTTTCCTGGGACAGATTCCCGAACGAGTCAACAGGGCGGGACACGAAATCCTCGCCACCCAGGGCGCCGACATCGGCATTCTCGAGGAGTATCGGCGACTGGATGTCTTTCTGACCCTGATCCAGACCAGCGTTCGGGAACTGAGGAAGGCCGGCGTGGCGCTGACCTACGGAACCACGAATGAGGCCGCCGCACTCACGTTGTCGTCATTACTCGGGCAGCAGCCCGTGGCGGCGATCCCTCTTCTTGTCCGGCCTCTGACGAGAGCGGCTTCGCCCTCATCCCGCCCCGGTATCGCGACCCTGACACAACTCCTGGCGGCCTGCCTATACGGCGTGGATCGCGGCGCCGGATGGAATCGGGACTCTTTCCGTGACTCCCTGAGGGTGATTCGAGTCGAACGCTTCGATGACCGGTTCGACCGGTTCTGGCAACGTATCCGAACGGACTACCCGATGAGTGTGGTTCGGGATGCCGAAACGCTGAACTGGCGGTATGTGAACGCGCCCGGAATCGTCTATGAGCGCCTCGGAATCGAAAATGCGATGACCGGTGAAATCGAGGGATATTCCGTGTTAGGCATGACACGCCGGGATCACCGGATACGGGGACGGATTTGCGACCTGGTCACGCCCCGCCGGGGCAAGCGCCGCGCCGCGCACGCCCTCGTGGCGGCCTCCGTGCGGTGGTTGAGCGCTCAGCAGGCCGATCTCGCGGATGTCTGGATGTTTCCCCATGCGCATTTGCGTGTCGCACTGCGACTGCATGGATTCATCCCGCGGCAAACCGGACACCGTGGATTCCAGGTCAGCGTCATGACCCCCGGCGCCACCCGGGAACATCCGGGTGCTGAACGCGCGAACAACTGGTTCCTATCCCTGGGCGACAGCGACACGGTTTGAGGCGATGACAACCAAAACCACTTTTCGGCTTGCGTTGGGTGTCGTCGGCTCCGTTTACATTTCGGCGCTGCTGACCCTGCCTCCTTCCGTCTTTTGGTCTCCCGACGAGGGCGCCAAGTTCATCCAGATGCACAGTCTGCTGGTGAGGGCGGACTCGCCTCACCGCATCGCCTACGGGGCCGTGGCGTCCGACCCGTCGTTCGCCTTCTACCCCTCCCATCCGATCTACCCGAAGCCCTTGCGTCCTTCGGGCGTTCATCATCACTGGCCCCTTCTGTTTCCCCTCGTTTCATTCCCGTTCTTTCTGATCTTCGGCGTATGGGGGCTCTATATCCTGCCCCTGGCCTGCGGCGTCCTGGCGGCGGCGGCGGCGGCCTTTCTGGCAAGGCGGTTGGAGCCGGACTCCGCGATACCTGCCGTCCTGCTGGCCGGACTGGGCACTCCCCTCCTGTTTCAGTCAGTCCTCTTCCTGGAACACACCCTGGCCGGCGCTCTCGGGCTCGGCGCCGTTTTGTTCGGTTGGATCGCCTTGCGGGACGGGATCCGGCGTCGTCCGGGATATTCGTTTTTGACGGCCGCCTGCCTGGTGGTTTTGTTCTCCCTGCGCGATGAAACGCTGATCTTCGTCGCCGCACTGGCCTGCTCCGGCCTCCTCACGTCCCCGGCCATCCGAACCCGCTCGATCCTGCGCGCCGGGCAAGCGCTGCTTCCGTTCCTGCTGCTCCTCGCGCTGGCGAAGGCCGCAGGAGACGCCTGGGGAGGGTCAAGCCGCGCAACGGATCTCATCGGGAACGCCATGCGGGCGCTGGACGGACTGAAAGAACCGGCCCTGTGGAACGGGCTCCCCCGGCATTGTCTGGATGTGCTCATCAACAACCCCGGGAAATTCGGGGTTCCGTTGTCTCCGGCATGGGCCTGGATCGGAGTGGCGGGACTCAGCCTGTGCGCACTGTCCGGGAAGGCGTTTCCCGCCTCACGGTTCCGGTGTTGGTTCCTCGGGGCAAGCCTGATCGCCATGACCAGCGCCGCCGGACTGTGTCTGGAGGGTCGCTATCGAGCCGTGCATGGTTTGTTGTTGCCCATGCCCTGCCTTGTGCTGGCGTGGTTGCCAACGGGTTTCAATAACGGGCAGACAAGACGTTCCGAGGCGGTTCTGACGATCTTGCTACCGGCTTTTTTGGTCATTTATGTCGTCACGACATGGGTGTTGCGCCGCCCCGAAGGAGGACCGGAGTGGGGGTTACGCTATGCGATGATGGCGTATCTGCTCGCGGCCGTGTTGGGTTCGGTCGCCGTGACCCGGTTCGCGAAGGCGAGCCGGGGCTGGAGGCGCACTGCCGGCATGGGGCTGGCGATCCTGCTGTTTGCCCTGTCTTGCGGGTATGGGGTGCGCGGCATCATCGAGACGCAGGTGACCAAACGGGATCTCCAGGCGTTTGAGAGGGAGATCCGGAATTCGGGATGCCCTGTCGTCACCGACCATTGGTGGTTGGCGTCCGCCCTGGCGCCAACCTTTGTCCGCACCCCCTTGTTCACTCTGAATTCCAGAGGATCCATCGACCTGTGGCTCGCGGGCGCAGGGGCTCAGGCCTCCGAGTTTCTCTATGTGAGTTACAACACCCCGCCTGGCGTTGTGCAACGCGCCATCGGATCCACGCTATTCCTGACCCGGCGCCGCGTGATCCACAGCATGACCTTCTCCCGGTATGCCGTGCAGAGGACGCCATGAGGAGGATGTCAGAGGACAGACGCCCGAAGTCAGAGATCATGAAGGCGCCCCGGTTTCTGGGGCTCCTGGTTTTTCTTGCACCCTTCTGTCTCTATTTCAACACCATGGCGCCAACGGTGTTCGGTCTTGACAGCGCGGAACTCACCACCGGCGCCTACACCCTCGGCATCATTCATAGCCCGGGGGCGCCTTTGTTTCTTATGGCGGGAAAAGTGTTCTGTTATCTGCCCTTCGGCGATGTGGGCTGGCGCGTGAATCTCGTCTCCGTCACGGCGGGCGCTCTGGGGGCCTTCTTCGTCTATGCCTCCGTGTTTCGCCTCACGGGCCGTGCCTGGATCGGGGTGGTGACCGCATGGGTGATGGCATCGTCCTATTACATCTGGGTCTGGGCGCTCGTGGCGGAACTCTACGCGCCGCATCTCTGTATTGTGGCGGCCTTGCTGTGGCTGGTACTGACATGGCGGGATACGGGGCGCGACGGCTTCCTGTGGGCCGCCTGTATCCTGGCCGGACTTGGATCGGGCAACCACACGTCACTGGTGTTGGTCGGGCCGGGTCTGGCATGGCTGGTCGTCTCGTCCGACCCGACACGGTGGCGGAACCCGTGGCGGTTCCTGGGTCCGATCATCGCAGCGATCACTCTGCTCCTTGCCGTATTTTCGTATCTGCCGCTCCGACATGCGGCCCATCCGGCCGTGGACTATGTCCGCGACTATTTCCCCCAAATCAACCTGCTTTCTGTCAGGGGGTGTCTCTGGATGATCGGCGGCGGCATGTTCGAATCCCTGTATTTCAGTGCTTCTTTCCATCAAATCGGAGAACATCTGAACCGGCTCACCCTGCAACTGCTGGCCAACTTCGGGATTGGGGTGGCCTTCGTGAGCCTGCTGGGAGCGCTTGCGGAACTGGCCGGAACCCGCAGGCAACGCCATTTCCTGATCGCCTGCCTGCTCATGTTTGTCTGTCACTCCGGCTTTTACCTGTCCTACGGGGCCTTGGACATCGAGTGGATGTTCTCGGTGAGTTACCTCATCATGGCACTCTTTTTCGGTCTGGGGGTGGCGGCTCTGGAAGCACGCATCCCGTCGTCCGCCGGCGTGTTGAAGGTCGTTGCGGGGATGCTGATCCTGCGCCTTGTCTGGTTTAATTACCCCTATTTGAACCTGAGTCATGACGTGTCGGCCCGCGCCACGGGAGAACGGATTCTGTCGGTCATGGAACCGGACGCGCTTTTCATCGGCATGTGGGAGCACGAACCCATCCTCACCTATCTTCAAGCCGTCGAGCATCGGCGTCCGGACGTCCGGGTGGTCAACGGCGTGTTTGCCGGTCCCCTCGGCTCGGAACAACTGGCTCGTGAGGCGTACCGCCAGGGGCGCCCGGTTTACACCTCGAACACAAACCTGTTTGAGGAAATGTTCACGGTCACCCCTGTGTCGGAGGGACTCTGCTATCGAGTCATCCCGTCTCCCTGAACCCGCACGCATTCAGAATAACGGGAACGGCGCTCCTTGTTCCACATCCAATTCTGACACGACGGAAATCACGGCCTCATACGAACATGGCTTACTGCACGGGATGGTTGAGGGGAGGAAATGAGATGACGGTAAAACCCAGTCTGATCAAGATTGGTCGGCAAGGTATTCTGGCACGGGGTTCACGTATTCCGGCGTCATTCTTCCGACATCGGATGCCTGGCAAGCGTTTCGTTGTTCTGGCCGAGGGGGATCGGCGTCTCATGCAAGTCCGATCCTCGGAACTTGACCTGATCCGGCGCGCCTACCGCGAGTATGTGGCCGCCAAAGAACGTCGCGGGTCA
>CAYHEL010000138.1:0-6815 GCA_964355415.1 uncultured Verrucomicrobiota bacterium
CATGCGCTGATGCGATTCCTGGCCGACGACTATGACCAACAACTCACCAGCATGGAAGAAGCGGGCGCTCTTTGTGCCGTCAACGGTGCGGTCAAGGCCGGCAGTGGCGGTCTGGGATACACCGACGATCTTCCCTCAGACGACCCGCGCGATCCGCGTTACCGGCGTCCACTTGCGGCGGCGGACATCTGGGGGTTCGGCGACAGCCAGGAAACCGTGGGGGTGTCGCCCGACATGTTCCGCGAGTTCGTACTGGATTATCAAGCGCCGGTGCTGCGCCGTTGCGGACTGGTGGCGTACGGTTGTTGCGAGCCGATCCACGAACGGATTGAACTGCTGATGGCGGCGTTGCCCAACCTGCGCCGCGTCTCGATCAGTCCGTGGACCGACCAGGAGGTGGCCGCGCGAAAACTCGGACGCCGTTTCATCTTCAGCCGCAAACCGAATCCGAGTCCGTTGTGTGTCGGATTCGACGAGGAGTCATTGCGGCGCGATGTGCGCGAGACATTGCGAGTTGCGGGCGATCTGAACCTGGAAATCATCATGAAAGATGTGCACACGGTGCAGGGCGACCCCTCACGGTTGGCGCGATGGGTGAGTCTGGTTCGCGAGGAGATTGCGCGCCATGTTCACGTCCAGTAGAGTGGGGGATCCCGCCGGTACGCCGCATGCCCCGGGGGGCGTTAAGAAACGGGCCGAAAAGGGTTGATTTGGAGCGGGGAATGGTTAGTGTACTTGTGACACAAGAATCGTGTAACGGGGAGATCATCTGATGCAATGGTTTTATGCGGTGAATGGACAGCAACAGGGGCCGGTTGAGTGGGGAGCGTTGATCGCCCTCGCGACCGAAGGAAAATTGACTCCCTCGGACTTGGTTTGGAACTCCACCATGGGAAACCAGTGGGTGAAAGCCTCGACCATTCCAGGTCTTTTCGGCCTTTCGCAATCCGTGTCGCCGAATCCTCCGCCCCCCGCGTCGGAATGGTCATCCTCGGCGAAATTTGTGAGTAACACTCATAATCGGGATCTGATGGGCGAGGCGCGTAATGTGCTTGAGGGGCAATGGGGTTTGGCCATCGGAGCGAGTTTGATTTACACGGTGGTGGCCATCGTTATGGGCATTATCCCGTATCTCGGGAGTCTTTTGAGTTTTGTGTTGAGCGGCCCCCTGATGTTGGGGTTGTATTTATTCTTTCTGACACTCTCACGACGCGAGCAGGCCGTGGTGGGAATGGTCTTTGACGGGTTCAAGCAATTCGGGACGGCGTTTCTGGCTTCCCTTCTGATGGGGTTGCTGATTTTTGCGTGGATGCTGCCGGCGTTGGCGGTAGGAATAACCGCCGCCGTGCTGGGGGTTTTGAAGTTCAAGCATGCCGGCGCGGGCGCCATGCCCAATATGGGGATGTTCATGCTCTTGATCCCCCTGTTTTTGGCCGCCCTCGTTCCCGTTGTCATGGCGCAATACCGCTATTCCATGACCTATTTTGTCATCAACGAGATGCCTGGCATTGGCTCGCTCGAAGCGATCCGGCACAGTTGTCAAATGATGAATGGCAACAAATGGAAATTCTTCTGTCTGCAGTGGCGGTTTTTCGGGTGGGCCTTGCTATGCATCCTCACCCTGGGAATCGGGTTCATCTGGCTCTGGCCTTACATGATGACCAGTATGGCCTGCTTCTACAACGACCTGAGAAAAGGCCAGACGAACGGGTGAGGTCGCCGAACCTCATGTATAAGTCTTGTGGAACTTCGGTTCCTGGCCGTCTTTCGTCTCCCCGGTGACCTGTTCAGGCGCGGGCGGAGTTTCCGGCGTGACCTTGGGTGGCGGGGCCGCCGCCGTCTCCACATAATTCATGCGCAGGGTAGTCAGGGTGTTCTTGAGCATTCTTTCCTCATCGCGGTCAAGATTGCCCCTGGTCTTGGCCTCGATCATCTCCACCATGTCGATCGTGGCCTGGGCGGCTTCCAGATTGAGTTCTGTCTTACCCGTCATGGGGTTGATGATCTTGCCAAGATATTGCATGGCGGAGGAGGACAACATGATGACCAGTTGCATGAGCATGGCCTTGTGCATTTCCAGTGAGGGCGTCTCGGGCATGGAGGCTCCTCACTTCGCCGGATTGCGCAGCACGAACTGGCCCGGGGCGGCTTTCTTGAAGGTTCTGTCCGTGTACATCTTGACGTTCAAGGCATTGATCGGTTCCTGAGACCGCCACTGGTAACCCTCTTCCAGACTGGCTTCGTAGAGTTCCTGCACCGACATCGGACGCTCCGCCTTGGTCAGAATGGTGGAGATCAGTTCACGCAGACTGGGTTGGGCCTTGCGCGGCAAACGCATGTTGCGGATGGACACGCTCAGCGGTGGCTCGCGCTTCTGGGCTTTCTTGAGGATGCCCGCCATTTCGATTTCCAGAATCTCGATCTTCTGGCGGATTTGCATGATTTTCTTCAGGTCGTCGGCTCGCAGTTCGTTTAGATTGATCATCAGAGTTCCTTCTCGTTATTTATACCTTTATTGTACATAGTGATAACGACGAATCAACTAGTAATTTACTGATTTCTAATCATGACTAATGTCCCTTCGCCGGAGCCGTTCTTTGCGATATGGAATATCGCGGCGGTTTTTGCTAGGGTTTGCGCAACACAGGAGTCTTTATGTCAGAGTTGGATAAACTTCGAATTCGTGAACTTCGCGTGCGAGCCCGCGTCGGGGTGACCCGGGAGGAGCGTCGCCTGCCGCAGGAGATTGTTGTCACCGTCACACTGCACGCCGATCTGGCCCGATCCTGCCGGAGCGACAGCCTTCGCGACACAGTGGACTACAAGGCCGTGAAGAAAGCCATTCTCGCGGAGTGTGAATCCAAGTCTTTCAAGTTGATTGAACGGATGGCCCAGCGGATAGCCGACCTGGCGCTGTCGGAGCCCCGCGTCAAGCGGGTGGACGTGGTCGTTCAAAAACCCGGCGCGCTTCGGTTTGCCGAGTGCAGTGAAGTGGAAATCGTCAGAATCCGGAATCCGAAAGTCAGGGGGACGAATGAATAAGAAAAAAGTGGCCAGTCTGATTACTGAATTATTGAAGGAAATCGGGGATGACCCGGCCCGGGAAGGTCTGATCAAGACCCCGGAGCGTGTTGCGGAGGCCTACGAATTTCTGACCTCGGGGTACCGGACTCAGGTGAAGGATGTGATCAATAATGCCGTCTTCACGGCCGAGGCGAATAACATGGTGTTGCTGAAGAACATCGAGGTGTACAGTCTTTGCGAGCACCACATGCTACCGTTTTTCGGGCGTTGCCATATCGGTTACATTCCCCGGAAGAAAGTTCTCGGAGTCAGCAAGTTGGCCCGCATCGTGGACTGCCACGCGCGACGGCTCCAGATTCAGGAACGGCTGACCGCCCAGATTGCCACCGACATCATGGACGCCATCAAGCCGGAAGGCGTTGGCGTGGTCATGGAGTGCCGGCATCTCTGCATGATCATGCGGGGTGTGGAAAAACAGGACTCGGTCATGACGACGTCATCGGTTCTTGGAAGTTTTCACAACGACACGTCCACCCGCGCCGAGTTCCTCAGTCTGGTTGGAAAATAGGCGGTCTATTTGTTGCTCCGAAGGATCACGCCGCCTGATTTTTCGTCATGCTCCAACTGGAACAGGCCGGCGGCCCCGGCCTCCTCCAGCAACTGTCCGAAGGTTCGGAATCCATAATAGGATTCGTTGAATCCCGGCTTTCGCCGTTTAAGCGTTTGCTTGATCATGGAGCCCCAGATTTTTTCCCCTTCGCCGCGTTCCTGGACGATGGCCTCATAGGTGGCAATAACCAGGTCGAATGCTTCTTTCTTCTTATCTCCGGGGATAGGCACAGGAGGGGGTTCGGGACGGGCGGGTTTGCGGCCGCCGGGGGCGGGGAGGCGCGGCACAGGGGGCGGGCGGGGGGCCTGTCGGCGCACCAAGTCGTCGTAATAGATAAACTCGTCACAATTGGCGATCAGGAGATCCGAAGTCGAATTCTTGACTCCGATCCCGATGACAATCTTATTGTTTTCCCGGAGTTTGCTGACCAGCGGGGAGAAGTCGGAATCACCGCTGATGATCACGAACGTATCGACATGGGATTTGGTGTAACAGAGGTCCAGCGCATCCACCACCATCCGGATGTCGGCTGAATTCTTTCCTGATTGCCGCACATGCGGAATCTCAATCAGTTCAAAGGAGGCCTCGTGCATGGTGGCCTTGAATTCCTTGTAACGGCCCCAGTCGCAGTAGGCCTTTTTGACAACGATGTTGCCCTTCAGGAGCAGTCGCTCAAGCACCTTGCTGATGTCGAACTGGGCATAATTGGCGTCCCGTACCCCCAGCGCGATGTTTTCAAAATCACAGAAAAGGGCCATGTTCTTGGTTTCGGACGGATGTGTCATTGGGATGCCTCCTTGGTTAACCCTGTTTCAAACAGGAGCTCAGCCTACCATGTTTAAGCGAATATGCCCTTTTTATTTGAGTGGGGGGGCCGGATATGGCACGGTGACGGTCGTATGACGACATTGAACAGGATTCTGGTTTCATTTCTGGCGGCGCTGGCAATCTGGTTGTTTTTTGCATGGCCGGTTCCCCGGGCCATGACGTCCGCGATCAGTTCCGCTTCCTTGAATGTCGAAAAGGGCGGGGAACGCGCCATGATCCCCGGCGATCATCTCCAACTCCTTTATCAGTTCTGGTTGACTGGCGAGATGTTGAAAGGCCATGCGCCGGCCTTTGTGAATCCGTACGAGTTCAATATGGGCAACGATGCCGACGGCGCCTTTCGGGGAACCTATTACGTTCCCTTTTCCCTTTTCCATACCGTTGGGGCGGCCCTTGGCGGACGGGCTTTCGGATACAATTTCAATCAACTGGTCACCATGGGGTTGACCTTCCTGTTTCTCTGGCTCCTGGTTCGCCGGTATTGCCGCGATGACGGGCTGGCGGCCGTGGCGGCGCTGATTGGGGCAGGACTCCCGTATGCCTGGATCACCCTGTTTGATGGAAGTCCGACCGGACTGGCCATGATGTGGGTTCCCTTTATTTACTGGGCGTTGGATATCATGGTGGCGGATCGTAAAGGGTGGGCAGGGGTCTTGGCGGGAGTTGGGATCTGTCTGGCCGAAAGCGATTCGCATGTGTTCTTCTTTGTGATTCTCTCCTGTCCCTTCTGGTGTGCGCTCAGTTACAGGTTCCACTTTCCCCGCCGCAGCGTATCCCCAACGGAGTGTCGTTCCCTTTTGAAAGCCGGTCTCGGACTGATTGTCTTTCTGGGAGTGGCCGTCTGGCAGGTCGGGATCATCCGGCATTCCATTCAGGACACAACCCTGACGGTGGCATCCCGATCCATCGAGGAAATTCGGGCTGGATCCCCGCCGTTGTCGGGATTGGTTAAACTCATCAATCCGGGAGAGGGCCGGAAGATCTATGTGGGCGGTTATCTCGTGGCGCTTCTCGGACTGGGCGCCATCGCCTTCCTGCGCGCCCGGAGGCGGAATCGGCAGGCCCTGTCCCTGGTCACACTGGTCTGTCTTGGGGCCGGGATCGCGGGAGTGGCCCTGCTGGCCACCGGGGTGATGAATCCCGGCGGGCCCCGTGCCTGGAAAGTGGTGATGGCGCTCATCCCGCCGTATGCGGTCATCCGCCAGCCCCATAAGATATTCTGCCTGATGCCTTCACTACTGGCCGTGGCGTCGGGGATATTGTTGCCCTACTTGTTGATGGGGGTGTCGATCCGCTGGAGGATGTGGGTGGGACTTGCCCTGGTGTTCCCGCTGGTGCTGGACTACGGGTTTCGCGTCAGGCCGACCCTCTGCCGGCTTGACGGTGAGCAGGGGGCCTTCAAGGCCATTGCCGAGGATGCCAGGGCGACCGGCAATACCCGCCCTCATCTGCTTTCCCTGCCGATCTGGCCGGGCGATTCCCACTACGATTCACTCAACGAATACTATATTTCGCTTTACGGCCTGAGGATGGTGAATGGCTATGGCGGTTCGGTTCGGAAATCCTATCAGGATAACATATTCCATCCGTTCGAAAGCATGAATATCGGCGCGATTACAGACGGTCAACTTGATTCCCTGTTGAAGATGGGTGTCAGTTATCTGGTTCTGCACGAGGATTGTTTTCCGGAAAAAGTCTCACCCTTTCCCGTTGGATTGACGCTGGAGTCCCTGTTGAATCACCCCCGGCTGAAAGGCATCGGTAAAGACGGTGCCATGCGGTCGTTCAAGATTCTGCCGCCGGATCAGATGGAAACAAACCGGATAAGCCTGTCTTTCATGAAGCATTATTTCGCCGCACGTCGATTTGAGTTTGAGGATCTGTCCGTACGCCGAAGCGAGGGGTCTCACGGCGTTCTGTTCTTATCCTCCGGTCAATCGGTAACCATCCCTTCCTCCCTCGCGCCGATCTCGCTTCCGCTCTCCTGGATGGTTCGCGTTCGCGGTCAGGGGCGGGTCATGATTTCAAATGTGATGGGCGGGCGAACCAACGCTCCCGTCACGATGGACGTGGCGTCTTCCGAGTGGACTTGGAAGAAAGCGGGACTTCCTTCAGGCGCCGGGGCTGTCGACGTTGGCGCGGTGTTTGCGTGGGATGACGGTTCCGTGGATATCGACATGGCGCTCCTGACGGCGGGAGACTGGGCGGGCCCGGAACCGGGGGAGAGTGTTGAACTGCCTGCGGCGAACTTTTTTCATGCCGGTTATACCGACGGGGCCGGGGAGTGGGTAGTGCTCAGGGCCGCCTATGAGCCCGATTCCGTTGTTATTTACGGCCCCAAGTTGCCGCTGGG
>CAYHEL010000139.1:0-6756 GCA_964355415.1 uncultured Verrucomicrobiota bacterium
CGTGATACGAGCACGGGGGACTTCCAGCCCAAAATTCGCCAGAGTCAGATTCCTCTTTTCTCGGAGCTCCGAATTAATCACCTCCTGCTGTCGAATTGCCGCGAGCGTCTCAACCAGCCGGTTGACGCGGGCCGAATCAGCCCTCATCTCGAACGGTTTCGTCAGAAACCACTGCCCGTCCCGCCGGACACAAACAACGGTAACCCCGGCGGCGCTCATCGATAGACGCGTCACCGAGGCCCGGTTGAACAGCAACAGGGGGGTATCGACAGGCATAGACCGAGCCGACGGTTTTGCCCCCCGTTCAAAAACCCCGACAAATAGGCCTGTCAGGATAACGATCACCAATAACCACCAGGTGGGTTTCCAACTCATAGTCCCGAATCCACCCTCCTGCCCGGCCCGACCGTCACCCGCTTGTCACGCCTCGTCACGAGAACGATCCCCATCAACGCCACGAGCAACATCGGCGCCGCCACGACCGTCAGCAGGAATGCGGGCAATCGTCCACCCGGATCAATCTGGAGATCATAGACCCCTTTTTGCTGAACCGACAAAACACTCCGCGTGTCCCTTTCCAGCAGCCATTCGAGTGCATTGATAAATAAAGCCTCATTCCCACCGGTCATGCATCGATTCGCGGCAAACTGGGAATCCCCGAAAACAACCAGTCGAATCGGCTTGATGTCCATCGTAATTTCAGACGACACACCCTTTTCGACACACGCGGCAACGCAAATGGGTCCCTTCACATCATATCCTTCATTGAACTGGGGAGGATTCTGGCGCCCGTCCGCATCGGCCCAACTGCGGTCGGACGTGAAGGCCAACGGGGTCACGCGCGGTTTGTCTGCCCGGTCGTTCAGGTTCCCCCTCTCTCCGTTGCCTGGGAGCGCATCAACCGACCGCGGCAGGACGAAGGTTGAGACGAGTCCGTCCAACCCCTCCGAAATCGGGTGCGCGCCATAGCGAATGACCGAGACCTCGCCCATTCCCAACGCCGAGGCCCGTTCACGGCTTCCAGGCAACAGGGCGGTATTGCGTGAACCCATGACCCTATTTTGACCCAGCAAGACCCCCCACTCCCTCAGAATGGGTTCAAATCCGGTTTCCGATCCGGAATCGAGAAGCAACATCAGGCGGCCTCCACGCATCAGATAATCCCGGATCTTGGCTGCCTCCCATGTTGCCAGACCGCGCGTCGGCCCGGCAATGATCAGCGCGGCACAGTCATTGGTAACCCGGTCCGTCATCTCCAGCAGGAGCGGACGAACTTCAGCGTAACGCCCCCTGATGATCCCTGTGATTTCCGAATACCCCCGGTAATCCGCGAAATCAGAAATCCCGCGCTCATCATGACCCGTCAAAAAATAGACCGTGGGCAAAGACTCCCGTGAAACCGAATGCAGCGCCGAAAGCAGTTCCGCGTCCAGGATCGAAAAGAACGTGGAGCCGCGCGAACCATGATGAAGCGCCCCCTCATGGGAACGCTCCATGTCCCGCAGCAACAAGACCTTGCTTCGTTGCCCGCACGACACCATGAGGACATTGGAATCCCGGAGTTTATACTGTTCCACCAACTCGCGCGTTCGAACCAGATCCCCCGCCCCGTCCACCATTTCCACACTGAGCGAGGGATGAACATGCCGGTACTTTTCCACCACACGGCGGGCATTGTTCGCCAACGTCTCCCCGAACGGCGCCAGCAGCGTTATCCTGACCGGAGTTTTGAGGGTCTCCAACTTTCTGAGCGTGACCTCGGACAACGGACTCTGACCGAGTGTACTGACGTCCACCCTGACCGGATGCATCAGGGCCAGATAATTCAGCATACCAGCCAGAAGAATCGCAAGGAGTGATGACACAACCACATTCAGTCCCCCCAGCGGACGCCGGAAACGCGCCAACTGCAGAAGCCTCACATTGATGAACAGAAGAACGGCCATGGCGCTGAGATAAAACACGCCGGATCGGCTATCCACCACCCCCGCCGCAAAACTGGCAACATGGGAGGCCACGGCAATGAAGCCCGTAGAGCCGTCGGCCGCCGTTCCTCCGATCCAACTCCGCATGGATCCGCGGAAGACAATCAGCGCTCCCGTCAGAAACGTGGCCATCATCGCCGGGGTCTGTCGGCGGAACACCTGCGACCAGAACATTCCGCACAGCGTCACCAATCCGGCCAGCAGGACGACAATCATCAATCCGGCCAACCACATGGCGGTATCAACCCCATGCCAACCGGGATAGATCACCCTCAGGAGCCAGGGATACAGAACCGAGGGACAGGCCAGCAGGAGTATCAATTGAATACCGGCGCCCGCCTTCGAGAGAATGATTTGGAGTTCGTTAACCGGCGCCGTCAGCAGGAGTTCCATTGTGCCCTGACCCTGTTCGTCGCCAAGCAGTCTCACGGAAATGGCCGATGCCATTGCCAGGAAGGCCATCCAGAACATCATGCCGCTAAATGTGATTTCGGAGGTCAGCAATCCCTTGCCGGCCATGGTCACGGCAAACGTCCAAAAAGCCATCCCCGTGATGGCAAGAAACAATGCCCCCATGAGGTAAAAGGAGGGACACGCCAGCCAGTATCTCAGTTCGCGGCGCCACAGGATACGGATCGAATTCATACAGTCACCCCGGCCATGACCGCTTTGATTACCTCGCCCAAGTTGGCCACGCCATGTCTGAGGATCAGGTCGGCAGGCGGGGCAAACGCCACGACCTGTCCCTGATGAAGAACCATGACCCGTGTGCAAAGCGACTCGGCCTCAGCCATGTCGTGGGTCGAGAACACCACGGTTCGTTCACCCTTCATCGGGGCGATAGAAGCCTTGATACGCTGCGAATTGACGGGATCCAACCCCAGGGTGGGTTCGTCAAGCAGCACCAGCTCAGGGTCTCCGGCGAGACAGTCCGCCAGCAGCACCCGGCGCAACTCGCCCTTGGACAACTTCCCCATGAGGGCTCTCTCAAGCCCGGCCAGTCCACAACGTCCGATTAACTCCCGCAGTCGTTTGACACGGGTTCTCCCGGACAAACCCCGCAATTGAGCGCGAAAGGTGAGATATTCCATGACCCGCATTTCGGGATAAATGGGATCCTTCTCCGGCATATAACCCAGCATCCGCCGGATCCGCAGGGAGTCTTCGGTCACAGGGACTCCGTTGATGGTGACCGTGCCCGAGGTGGGCGTCATGTACGTCGACAACACGCGAAGGAGGGTTGTCTTGCCCGCGCTGCTCGGGCCGACCAAACCCACCATCTCACCGCGGTCAATCGTGAACGAGACGTCGCGCAGCGCCGCCACGCGGCCGAACTGCTGTCTGATATGATCCACACAAATCATAATTTCGGATCCATCGAAACGGCCTTAACCACACCCTCGTTGTGGGATGGCGCAATTTCCTGGCCGGGCTCGACAATCATAAACCGCTCCGAATCCCAGCGTCCTTCAATAAAATCCCGGATCAGTGCCGAGTCACCCTTTAATTCATCGCACTTCCACCCCAGCCATCGGGCGCACTCCCTTGTATAGGCCTTGAACGCCTCCGTATTACTGAAGCCGAGATCAATATAGGCGGCGTTATTGTATTCCTTCATCCAGTTTTGTTCCATCTCCATGAGATAGTCGGCATTGTCTTCCCCGTACTTTTCGACATACTCCTGTCTCAGCCTGTCAAAACGCATCTGGCCCGGCTGAACCGAGCACTCAATCCATCCCGGTGTATACCAATACGTTCCCGGATGAGTGTCAAAATACTCCCGGTAGCGCTCCTTGGATCCCAGAAAGAGGGTGATGCAGTCATGAGCCCGCGGGATCACCAACCGTTTCTCGCGTGATCTCACGCCGACCACGCCGTTACTGCACAAGCCGTAACCGAGCAGTATGGCATCGCCGTCGTCCGGGGCGGCATCGACCGCCTCCTGAATTTTCACCCGAAGCAAATCGGGGGTATTGTGGAGACCCTGCTTCACGAAATTAAAAGAATAGAAGTGGGGCGCAAGCGACGCATAGTAACAGACTTCGCGCCACACTACATGACAGGCAATAATGTGATATTTCGCCATACAAGATCCTGCTTCCATCAGGGGGCCGGAGCCGGAATGGTTTTGGCGACCGGGCGTACCGTTGTCGCGCGCCGCGTATGGGCATTGTGTTTCTTGATCTTGGTGACGATCAGATTCATACGCAACGTATTCTCGAAATCGGGATCCGGTTTGAGCCCCAATTCCAGGGATCGCTGGTAATGCTTCTGCGCGCCATCCACATCGGGAGGCAAAAGGGAGACCAGAATCTGGGCCAAATTGTAATGAGCCTCGGCGAGGGCGGGATTGATTTTGAGGGCCTTCTCGGTCGAGGCGCGGGCTTCTCCGATCTCGCCCAACCCCATTTGAGCCGTGCCCAGCATCAGCAGGGCGTCGGCGTTGGCCGGACGAAGACGGTCAAAGGCACGCAACGTGAGAATACAGTCGGAAAATTTTCCGATCCGGCACTGGGCCATGGCCAGGGTAAGCAGAAGTCCGTTCTCGGTGGGCATCATTTCACAGGCCTCCCTCAGAAGAACAAGGGCATCCCCGGTCTGATTCTGTTCCATCATCCGGCGCGCCTCCGATTTAACGGCGGCGGAAACGGCCTTGCACTGCGTGTTGGTGCCGTCGATCAATCCGGCCCGGCTCAACTTCACTTCCATCTTGGCAATCTTACGGATCAAGGCATGGTTAGCCTTCATCTCCTGCCGGAGTTCATCCTGCAGACGATCCCTGTCCTTTGCCCCTTGTTTGCCGTTGTCGGTCGGGGCTGATCCGGGTTGTGCGGCGAGCGTGATTCGCGCGTCATGAAGGTCATTGAGAAGGGATTTCAGGCGTTGTTCCGTATTGGTCTGCCCGAAAAAAGGAGAGTCTCCCCCGTCTGGTTTGCCTGACTCCAGAACCGCCAGGGCATTCTGACAATCCGCGACACGATAGTTGACCATGGTTGACTGCCAACCGGGATACTCGGCCTGAAGGCGGCCATACAAACCAAGGGCCGTACGATACGAGGCGGCCGCATCGACAAAACGCTGATCCGAGCGGGCAAACTCGGCATCCACGACCGACAGGTAGGCATCGCGCAAGATGTCCCCGGCTTGGGAAACCGTGTTCGTTGCACTTTCCGAAGCCCACCCCCGAGGACAGCAAAGTCCGATCACCATCACGGCAAGACTCGCGATATTCAGAATGTGTTTCATCGTTTATAACTCCTCAGCGCCTGTTCGTTTCAGGGGCAGACATTGTCGGCGAAAATTCGTTTCTCTGCAAGCAGGGAAAGGTCGTCGGCGAAAATGGCATCAGGGGGTCTTCCGGTCAGCCTCGACAGGCTGACAGAAGAATGGCGCCGGCCTCGTCAAGATCGCGTCCGAAGGCAATCAAGCCCTCCTCGTGACCTGCCATCGCCGCCAATTTACTGCGCGGCAATTCTGTTTCACGGAACAAACGCAGGATTTCATCCGCCATCGCCGGGGTTCCATACTCAACGTCAGGCGCCGTGGTGGGAACGCGGTTTAGAAACCGTTTCCACACGTCAAAGTGATGGGCATGCAGTACCGCCCCGATTCCTGCATCCGCCTGATAGAACATGGCATGCGTCATGCATTCCGACGAGGGAGTCGTGTCGTGGGTCACGGCCAGGAAGTCCACGGTATTATGAGCCACATCGACGGCTGTAATTTCAGTGTAGTGTTCAGATCCAAGCCGGGCAAGCGACCCCGTTCGGGTCGCCGTTATGAGAAAGCCGTCCGGGGTTCTTCGACTCAGATTCCCGTACCCTACCCCCTTGAGTTCCCCCTCTGAGTAGTGGCCCACCAACTTGAGTTCGAGCAGGATGTCCCGCCACCGGTTCAATCCGGCAAGACACTCGGGCGTGAAGCGCCTGGTTCCGACAAAACGGGGGCAAAACTTATAGTATCCCTCCCTCACACGGTTTGTATTCATGCCTCCTTTTCCCACCTCACGTCGGGGGCGTCAAGGCTTTCGCATCGTTCTTACATCAATTTAACATTATTATTCTTGATTTTCCCCCTCTGCGCCGTCATATTTCCGGCTTTTTTAGTCCCGGAACGATTCCCGGGAAACGCAACTGCTTGAGGTAATATTATGGCTGAAGACACAGTTCCTTTGTCACGAGTTCGAAACATCGGTATCATGGCTCACATTGACGCGGGCAAGACCACCTGTAGCGAGCGAATTCTCTTTTACTCCGGGAAGACCCACAAGATTGGTGAAGTTCATGATGGCGCGGCCACCATGGACTGGATGGATCAGGAACAGGAGCGCGGAATTACCATTACCTCCGCCGCCACCACCACCCACTGGCGCGAGCATCGCATTTCGCTGATCGACACGCCCGGGCACGTGGATTTCACGGCCGAGGTTGAACGCAGCCTGCGCGTGCTGGATGGCGCCGTGGCCTTGTTCTGCGCGGTGGGCGGTGTTCAGCCCCAATCCGAACAAGTTTGGCGTCAGAGCGAGAAGTACAGCGTTCCGAAGATCGCCTTCATCAACAAGATGGATCGCACGGGAGCCGACTTTTTCGGCGTGGTTGAAAAAATCCAGAATATTCTGGGCGCCAACGGCGTTCCGATTGTCATACCCATTGGCAAGGAGGAGAGTTTCTCCGGCATCATTGATCTGATCAAGATGAAGGAGATTGTGTACAACGAGCAGGACCGCGGCCAGACCTGGACCGAGGTTCCCATCTCGGAGGAGCGTCTGGAC
>CAYHEL010000140.1:0-6726 GCA_964355415.1 uncultured Verrucomicrobiota bacterium
TTGGCTGGGGACAATTCTCTCAGGCACCCGCCCGCTGCGGGCGGGCACTTGCGCAGTTACAAACTAACAAGAAGGAGCGGCGATGAGAACGAATGACGGATTCGGATGGCGGTTCGGAATGGCGACGCAGGTCGCCACGGTGGTGGCAATTCTGATGCTGGCGGTGGGGCAGGCTCATGCTGCCTTCAGCTCGAATACGGTTGCCGGTCTGGCGGTCTGGTTCGAAGCCGACGCCGGGGTGTTGATCGACGGCAGCGGTTTTGTGACGAACTGGTTGGACCAGTCGGGCAACGGGCGCAATGCGACGCAAACAACGACGGGTTTGAAACCCACCTGTGTGGCGTCCGCTCTCAACGGCAAGCCCGTAATCCGGTTTGACGGGGTCAACGACAAACTCGTAACGGCCAACCTGTCCAGCGCCTTCCCCGCTGCGGCAACGTTGTTCGTGGTGGCCACAATCAGCAACGACACCCAATATGACATCTACTACACCGGCTCCGCTAGCGATTCGTACTGGCGTCATAGCGGCGGTGGCGCTTATATGGAACCGTTCCACGGGCCTCGGATCGAAGGTATTTTTACAATGCCTACTAGCGGGACCATCATGTTCACAGTGAAAAGTTCGTCCGGCAGTTGGGCAATGCGCACAAATGGCGCTTCAGCAGGGGGAGTAGTGTCTAGTGGAAGCTATTCCTCAGGCGGCATACACACCATCGCCGACGGGAGTTCGGGGGGTCCGTTGCAAGGGGATATCGCCGAGGTTCTCATCTACAGCCGGATACTTAACTCCAGCGAAGAGAGTGCGGTGGGTGTCTATCTGGCGGGAAAGTACGGTCTGAATACGGTCTACGTGCAGCCCGGAAGCGCGACCGGCGGGGTTGTCGGCGTGCAGACCGTCGTGCTCAGTACGACGGGATCGCCCATGCTCCAGTGGCAGAAGAGCGCGAACGGAAGCACGTGGACTGACATTTTCGGCGCGGGGAACACCAACCTAGATGTCACCGCGCTGTACACCAACACGCCATGGTTCCGAGTGCATGTTACTGGAGGGGATGGTTCCGAAGCAGACTCGACGCCGATGAAGGTGACATCGCAAGCGATCGCCAACGGAACGATCATCACGATCCGGTGATCCGCGAGCCGGTAGCCGGCGCAACGCCGGCTACCGGCCAGACCAACCGCACAGAATATCCGTTTCCCGCCCCTGACCCCTCGTACTGCCCCACCGCTGGAGGCCTGACTGATTCTTCACCCAGGCCGGAACCAGTTTTCGCAGGGGCTGGGGTTGGAGAGGGTTCCTTCCAAGTCCGGACAACAGAATCCATTTGAAGGAAATCCAGTGCTCGCAGGCCTCGGGCTTCCTCTCCGGCGACAAGGACGGAATTTCCATCCAGAGAACAAGGGACAATCTGATGCAACGAAGATCTAATCAATATCTACTTACTCTATTAGTAATAAGAACTACAAGAAATGCCCTCACGCATTCGAGATGGATTCACCCGCAGGAACTCCCCCGTTGATCATCAAGGGGTTACACTTGGCCAATTTTCATTCAGATTGTCCCTATTCCCCCGACGTGTAGGCCGAGATAGCAATCCCGGCCGTACCAGGGGATTGGGGCGTAAGAGCAACTGGGTTGGCACACGCTTCGGTTGACGTGTGCACGGATTCTGTGTACATTTTACCCATGAAGAACATTACTCTTTCGGCTGATGAAGGTCTATTACAGCAGGCTCGGCGTCGGGCGGGATCCGAACACCGCACGCTAAACGACATCTTTCGGCAGTGGCTCGATCAATATGTGTCTCAATCGACGGCCAGCGACACGTATGACGCCACGATGAAGCGGATCGAACATGTTTCCGCCGGCCGCAAGTTTTCGCGGGAGCAGATGCATGAACGCCGCTAACGTGAAGGGACTGTTCTTCCTCGACACGAACGTGTTCGTCTATACGTTTGACCGGACGGCCCCGGATAAACAGCGCGTAGCACGCGAGTGGGTCAGACAGGCGCTTCTGACGCAGCGCGGCATGACCGGGTCTCAAGTCGTTCAGGAGTTTATGAACGTTGCCTTGAAGAAGTTCGAGAACCCCATGGGCGTTACCGAAGCGCGCGAGTACCTGAACTGCGTGATGCGGCCACTGTGCCAGCATTTTCCCGCGATGCCGAGTTTTGATCGCGCCCTGCTTATTCGCGAGGAGGCCGGTTACGCCTGGTACGACTCCCTGATCGTCGCCGCCGCCATCGAAGCCAAGTGCGCGTGGCTGATCAGCGAGGATCTGCAACACGGTCGCAAGATTGGTTCGGTTACCGTTCATAATCCCTTCCGCTGAGACAGAGGTCGTGTGCCCCCCGCTCGGCGGACAAGGCCGTCCGCGCTCCAATTTCCGACGGAACAGGGTGACAGGCTATTAGGAACATTATTAGCCCTAGGGGTTCGCGATCCATGCCGAAGCATGGTCTCTTGGATGAGGTTTGTAATCCGCTTTGTGGGGGGCAGAGTATCGACTTTCGTCGCAAATTGGCAAGACGCTTTAGTTATTATTGCCGTGACTTCATCTTTGTTTCATGCAAATTTTAACAGCCAAACAAAACACAAGGAACTGACATGATGCGCTACCCTTCAATTATTCCCCAGTTTCCCCACCTGTTGCACGGGGGTGACTACAATCCCGACCAATGGCTGGATCGTCCTGATATTATTGATGCCGACTTCCGGTTGGCGCGTGAATCCGGGGTGAACTCTTTTTCTGTTGGAATCTTCGCCTGGGCTGCTTTGGAGCCGGAGGAAGGCCGGTTCGAGTTCGGCTGGCTGGATCAGATTATGGATCGGATGGCCGCGCAGGGGATGAAGGCTGTGTTGGCGACTCCTTCGGGAGCCAAACCCAACTGGATGGCCCTGAAATATCCCGAAATTCGACGTGTGCAACCCATGGGAAATCGTGAGCATCAGGCGGGCAGGCACAATCATTGCTTCACCTCGCCGGTCTATCGGGAGAAAGTGACGCTCATCAATACCAAACTGGCAGAACGTTACCAGGCACACCCGGCCCTGGGCCTCTGGCATCTCTCAAACGAGTATAGCGGTGACTGCCACTGCGAACTTTGTAAACGGGCCTTCCGAATCTGGTTGCAACGTAAGTACGGAACCTTGGATCAGCTTAACCGGGCGTGGTGGACGGCCTTCTGGGCGCACACCTACACGGCCTGGGATCAGATTGCATGGATCGACAACAGTGTGCATGGGCTGGTGCTTGACTGGCGGCGATTCGTTGCCGATCAGACCGCCGATTTCATGTGTTGCGAAATGGCTCCGCTCAAGCGATTTACTCCGCATATTCCGGTTACCACGAATTTGATGGGCGTCTTCCCCGGTCTTGATTACCGCCAGCTTGCCCCGCATCTTGATGTCATTTCATGGGATTGCTATCCCGCATACCATGCCCGGCCCGATATGATATCCACCGCCTCCTATATTTCCTTCCAGCATGACCTCAACCGCGGTTTGAAACAAGGGCGGCCGTTTTTGATGATGGAATCCTCCCCTTCGGCCGTGAACTGGATGGGCGTGAATAAATTGTTGAAACCGGGAATCCACCGGCTCAAGTCGTTGCAGGCGGTCGCCCATGGGGCGGACAGCGTGCAGTATTTCCAGTGGCGCAAGAGTCGCGGTAGCGCGGAAAAATTCCATGGCGCGGTGGTGGATCATGTTGGCCATGCCAATACGCGGGTGTTCCGTGAAGTCGCGGAGGTGGGGTCCTCTCTCAAGAAGTTGGATGGTCTCGTCGGCTGTTCTACGCCGGCGGAGGTCGCCCTGATTTATGACTGGGATTGCCGGTGGATTTCCGAGGAAGCGGCCGGACCCATCAAGCCAAACGGCTCATTGTACGAAGATTGCGCGGTAGGGCATTATCGTGCCTTTTGGGCACAGGGCGTTCCGGTAGACGTCATTGGTTCCGGAGATGATTTTAGCGGTTACAAGCTGTTGATTGCCCCCATGCTCTATTTGCTTAAACCCGGGGTGACGGAGCGCCTGAATGCCTTTGTAAAGGCGGGGGGAACCCTTGTGGGGACTTTCCTCACCGGTATTGCGGATGAGAATGATCTGGTGTTTGAAGGTGGCTGGCCTGGTCCTTTGCGCCCGCTTTTCGGCATCTGGGCCGAGGAGATTGACTACCTCTATGCGGACGAATCCAATCAATTGGTGCCGAATCCTGTTGCCGGAATGAAGGGGGACTATGGCGTAATTCGTGCGTGTGACCTGATTCATGCCGAGACGGCGCAGGTGGCGGCGACTTACGGCAAGGATTTTTATGCCGGCCGACCTTGTCTGACGAAGAATACCTTTGGTGCAGGTGTGGCCTGGTATCTGGCCACGGCGCCCGAGCAACGCTTCCTGGATGAGTTTTATGCCGTCCGTGTCCGGGAACTGGGCCTGCGCCGGGCTTTGGCGGGGGCGCTGCCGGCGGGAGTGACTGCGCAATTGCGAACCGATGGAATCAATGAATATGTCTTCCTGCTGAACTTCACGGATGAGCCGCACCATGTGAATCTAGGGGACAAGGTGTTCACCTGTGCCCTTACGGGCAGGCGACTGGCCTCCGAATGCCGGTTGGAACCGTACGGCGTGCAGATTATGGGGAACAGGGTGACAGGCTATTAGGAACAACGCCGTAATTCAACCACGCTCAAATTGCCTTTGCAAAAGCGCTTTTGCAAATCGATTCGCGGTTCTCAAACTGATAAGTCCCGCCCCTGATCCATCGTACTGCCCCACCGCTGGAGGCCTGACTGATTCTTTACCCAGGCCGGAACCAGTTTTCGCAGGGGCTGGGGTTGGAGAGGGTTCCTTCCAAGTCCGGACAACAGAATCCATTTGAAGGAAATCCAGTGCTCGCAGGCCTCGGGCTTCCTCTCCGGCGACAAGGACGGAATTTCCATCCGGAACATGAGATTGATCTCGCAGTGGCGTTTGCCCTTCTGGATAAAAGTATGCTCAACCGCACCGAGAAACTCCCGGATCACCGCCCGGACCCCAAGCTCCTCCTCGATCTCGCGCCGAAGTCCTTCTGCAGCTTTTTCCCGCCACTCCACGTGCCCTCCAGGCAGGTAAGTGTTCGCCGCCCCCTTGCTCTGGCATACCAGGAGTTTTCCATTCTGGACACACACGCCCCGCACCAGGATCTCAATTGTCTTTTCTTTTTTCATTCCACATCTCACGTCTCACATTCTTCAACACTTCTCCTGCGAGGAACAAAGATCCGGCAATACACAAGGCCCCCTTGTTTTCACGGGCCCAGGCCGTGGCCTGTTCAAGCGCCTCAGGAAGGGTGGCGGTTGACGCCTGCCATCCTTCTGTCCGGGCGATTTGCAGAAGTTTTCCCGGGGGCAGACTGCGTTCAGAGTCGATGGGAACGGTCCAGCAGCATTTCACCGTGGCCCCAAGGGCTTTGGCGAACCCGAGGGCATCCTTGTCGTCGCACATTCCCCAGACCAGGGCAATTTTCTTCTTCTTGAACAATTCATGCAGGGCGAGGGCGAGTGTTCGCGCGCCGTCCGGGTTGTGGGCGCCATCCAGGATCACCGGCGGTTCATGGGAAAGCAGATCCAGCCGTCCGGGCCATACCGCCTCCGAGAGTCCGGTCCGGATCATGTCGGGGGAAATGGTCAGCGGACTACAGGTAGCGAGCGACTCCAGTACCGCCACGGCAGTGGCGCAATTCTCAAGCTGGTGCTTCCCGAGAAGATTCAGAATGACGGGGCCGTAGTTAACATCGCCCCCGGAAATAGACACCTTTTGACCGGCCAGATCCTGCGCGAGTCGCCGCACGGCAATTGAATCTGGAACATGGATGAACGGGGCGCGCCTGGCTTCCGCCGTTTTCCGGATGACTTCCAGCGCCTCATCAGGCGTCGCCCCGCACACAACAGGGCGACCGGGCTTGATGATTCCGGCCTTTTCGCCGGCAATTGCCGCCAGGGTATCGCCCAGATAGACGGTATGTTCCAACCCGATCCGGGTGATCACCGAAATCAGGGGCGTGAGCACGTTCGTGGAATCGAGCCGTCCGCCCAGTCCGGTTTCCACCACCGCCACCTGAACCTTCTGGCGGCGGAAATATTCGAACGCCAGTGCCGTGGTAAACTCGAAGAATGTTGCCTCACGCCCTGTGGCGGCCTCTGCGGCGGCATGGGGCTCCATATCCTCAAACAAGGCCGCGAGGGCCTCATCGTCGATTTCGATCCCGTTTACGCGAATCCGTTCATTGAAACGGATGAGATGGGGCGAGGTATAAAGGCCGACCCGGAGCCCTGTTTTTCGCAACACGGAGTCCAACAGGGCGCATACGGATCCCTTGCCATTGGTGCCCGCCACATGGATCGCTGCAAATGCGTGTTGGGGATTACCCAACCGTTCGAGCAACGCCAGGGTAGTCTCAAGCCCCGGCTTGATCCCGAAGGTTCGCAAGGCATACAGCCGTTCGAGGGAATGGGTAAGGTCTTTCATTGATTTCCTGAGTGATCATTACCATTCCAGAGCGCAGGAATCAAGGTCTGGTCTTGTGGACTTTCCCTGTCTTTTGTATAAATCCCCGCTTTCAGAGAGAAACATTACCATGAATAACGATACTCTACCTGTCAGAGTTCCCGCCGACTAGTTGATGCCGACGCTTGTAACCATTTTTCTATTAACGAGATGCATCGACATTGCCCCTTCGTTCTCGT
>CAYHEL010000141.1:0-6703 GCA_964355415.1 uncultured Verrucomicrobiota bacterium
CATGTCCGGTTTGACGAGGGGGATGCCTGCGCAAGCAGGCATCTCTACTCTACTGGTCTTCTGTTCAAATTCTTTTCTTCTAGAGGTCTCAAGGGACAGTCCCGAATGGAAAACGGATTTTTGCTATTTACCGCTCAAATTCGTTTCGCGGTAGACCACTCTGGCGGAATATAGATTGGAGGGTTCCGATTCGGGTTTCGCGATGCATGGGAATGGGCGTTAGGCATACGCGGCCTCAAACCGGGTCACGAATACCTCATTATGGAGGCGGCTCTCAACCTCGTCGCGACTGGCGCATTCCAGAAATAGTTCCACGGCCTCCCGCAGATTGGTCATCGCATTTTCTACCGTCTTTCCTTGACTCGCCACGTCGAGTTCAGGGCAAAGGGCGACATAGTCATCGCCTTCCTTTTCGAGTACGGCTGTAAAAGTCCCTTGTTTCATGGGTGTGCTCTTTTCACATGTTCGTTTAATTGCGAGAATAGTCCTAAATTATGGATTAGATTTCAAGCCTTAAAACGCAAGGTTCAAGAGGTTATGCGGGCTGCGGCGTCCTTATTCGGGATTGGTTCCGACCCGGATCCTTTTTGCGTGATGCGTGATTACCGGACCCTGGATGATCTGGACAAGATGGGAACCAATTTCTCGCCGCCGTGGGGGGATAAGTTCCGGAAGGCTGCCGCGGCCAGAGGGTTGGAAGTGCGGCCGCTTTTCACGCCGAGGCCGAAGTTGAGTAAGTCTGGGGTCTCAAGGGACAGTTCCTGCTCGGTTATAATAGAGACGGGAGCAGGGGGCGAAGTTCACGACTTGGCATATAAAACAATTCCCTCGTGGGCGGCCGGATATTCGATTGTTCCAACGACATCCTTTCGCCAGAAAAAATCTTCAGGGGTACTGATCATGATATCCTTCGCAATCGAGAAGTCGTGCAGGGCAACGCCAATTTCAACAATTTTCTGACGTTTTGAGCCGCTTACCGGCATGACGACAAGCAAGTCGACATCACTGTCGGCGCCAGCCGTACCCTTGGCATATGAGCCGAAGAGGATAACCTGCTCGGGCGCAAAAAGGCCGACAATCCGCTTCACGATGCGGGTTACCAGTTTGGGAATGCCCGCGGAGCCATTTCCCGCCTGAATTGCGGTTAACACTTTCATGGCGGGGAGTATAGAAAGCCACGGCGAAAGGGTAAAGGGGGAAAATGGGAGGTCGCAAGGGTCAGGTTCCTGGGTCGGATGAGTGGCAACTCGACCCCTGAATAGTGACTCATTACTCAAATTCTCTCGATCCTGTTCCTTGAATTTCCTATAGTGGGCTCCATGACAAGTCGACAGTTCTATGATTGGCAGACGGGTGGCGGGGCCAATGACGTCATGAAACTGGTGGACGCCCTTGAGCGCGCCGAATTGAGTTGGTGTGTTATTGGCGGGGTAGCCGTTAATCACTGGGCCGCCGAACCCATGGTGACCCGCGACCTGGATCTGGTCGTTGCTGCTGCGGACATCGAGCGCGCCAGCGCCATTCTGCGGGAAGCGGGTTTTTCATCCGAGACCCATGAGTGGTCCGTCAACTTTGCCGGGAAATCCAGCGTCAGTATCCAGGTGAGCACAGAGGCCTGTTATCTTGATTTTCCGTCGCGCGCCGTGGCCGCCGATGTCCATGGCATTCTCATGAGGGTGGCGTCCCTGCGTGATACCTTGGAGGGCAAGGTCAGGGCCTATTCCGATGCCAGTCGTCGCCAGAGCAAGCGGATCAAGGATCTGGCCGATATTGCCCGCCTGGTGGAATCACACCCCGATCTTCGCACCACCCTGCCAGAATCCATTCTAAGACAACTCGAACCCTGATTCATCCCTTGGGTGTCAACACTCTCAAGGGACAGTCCCTGCAAGAGGGACTCTCACGGGGCGGTTACGGTGATCCGGTAGAAACGCGAAGGCAGGGTGGCGGTCTGGTCGGTACAGGACATCACGCCCTCGGCGCCGGGCAGATTCGAGCCCCCTGGCAGCACATCCCACATGGCGCCGGAGGTCAGTTGATCATTGAAGAAGACCGTATAGTGGCGATTGGTGATCCCGGGCCAGCGGATGATGAACTCGCGATTTGTCCAGCCCGCGTCGCCGCTGAGTCCCACTTTGAACGTGCTTCCGGCGCTGGCGGCGTCAGTGCCCGCCGTCTCCTCCTCGATGTTCCGAATCCCGTCATGATCCCAGTCGTTGTCCGGTGACAGGACGAGGATGTCGGCGCGGGCGGCCTGGCCAATCCAACCGAGTTGATCCCGGGCCCAGACGTACACCGAGTTGGTTCGATCCGCAGTCAACCCGGTGAGCACATCCTGGAGGTTGGTCGTCCAACTTCCCAGGCTGGTTTCCCCGGCGTTGGTCGGGGCAACATAGTAACCCGCGATACCCGAACCGGCATCACTGAATCCGGACCAGGACACGGCGGCGGACGTGGCGTCGATCAGATAAGGGCCGAAGGGACTGCGCGATACGTGGATCACCGCCCCCGTCGGCGACGGCGGAGTGGTATCGACCCAGCAGGATCCGAACAGGGCCGGAACGCTGAGATTCCCGAACCCATCCCGCGCACAGACCCAGGCCCAGAAATTGGTTCCGTCCGGCACCGGCGGTGAGGCCGTGAGCCCGGTGGTTTCCCCTTGTGGCGTCAGACTCGTCACATTCGTCGTCACCCCGTACACATAGTTCGTCACTCCGCTTCCGCGAGCCTCCTCAACCGGATCCCAGCGCAGACTCATGACCGGGTACATCGACCAAGCGTTGGTTTGGTGAACAAGGGACACAAAGTGGGTCGGCGTGGGCGGGAGTTCATTATCGACCATAAACGGCTGGCTGGTGACCCATGCGTTCCAGAACAGGCCGTCCCCAATCCGCCCCCGAATCCAAACTTCGGGCGAGAACACGAGGCCATCGCCGGGATGCTGCGAGTCCCAGACTGTGGCGAGGGAATTGGTGATCAGTCCCGAATTGGTGCAGGTGAGGATTGAAAAGATCGGCGGAATGACCGCATTGCTGAACGCGGCGTTGCCTGTCGACGCCTGAACCGCCGTGATCCAGAGATTGCTCCAGGGCCCGTCCGCGGCGCCGCTCCACTGGAACTCCACCCGGCAGGTATCACCATCCGCATCCCACACCTGATTGCCCAGGGTCACGGCCCCGGTTCCGTTCGTGGAGGTCCGCGGGGTTCCGAGCCAGGTCAGGGTGGCCGGGGATCGGATCTGAAGGTGGACGGGGATGATGTTGGTCGGGGAGATCGGATCATTGGAGGTTATCCACACGGCCGCCTCGCGGTCTCCCGAGGGAATCCCTTCTGTATTCACCGTAACGGGAACGGCGCAGACGCTCAGAGAGTCCGCCGTTGCCTGCGGGGATGAAAGCGAAAGCCACGACTGGGGCGCGAAGGTGGGCGAGACCACAACATCGTCGATGTACCATCCTTCCTGCTCGGTGTTCTCATCCGATCCGAAATGGAAACGGATGATGGCGACCGAACCGGTATAGGCCGACAAGTCAAATTCAGCCGTGCCCCACGCTGCCCCGACCCCGGCGAAGCACGGTGTCAGATCCGGCCAGGGCGAGGCCTCGTAACCGGAAATGAGATTGGGGTATCCTCCGACAGGCGTGATGGACGAGAAGGAGGCGCCACCGTTGGTGGAGATTTCCACGATGCCGCCGTCCCAGCAATTATTCGGGAGCCAGCCGGGGCGCCAGTACTGGCCATCCAGTTCACATTTCAGCCAGTGTTTGAAGGAGAGACGCGCTCCCCGGGCGAGGTAAACGGACGGAGTGTCGAGGCAGGCGTGCATGCTGCTTGCGTAGATTCGCGTCGCCGGGTTTCCGCAGTACCAGGCGGAGGCGCCGGAGGCGCTCCGGTTGGTCGAGAGGGTCCACAGGTCGTTGGCGCCGGAATGGAACCACCCGGCGGCTCCGCCTTCAACGTCGTTACTGAGTCCGCCCCACAACAGGGACAGGTCGGCCTGCCACGCGACGGCTCCGATGTTGGTGATCGTCAGAGTCAGGTTGCTGAGCGTGTTTGGAAGTTGAATGGCCGCGAACCGGGTCGGCGAGATGAGGGCGACAGGATAACGGGGCGCGAAGGAGTGGGGCCCGTTGGTGGTTGAACTGATCAGATCCGAGGCGATGATCCAATAGGTGAAGGTATCGGTATTGGTTCCGGGCGCGGGGATGGCCGCCGAGTACAGGGCGTCGGCGCCGGGGGTCATGTCATTCGTCAGGACGGCGCCGCCATTGCGTTGCGAGAAGAGCGTTGCCGAGACCACCTTGAAATTGTCCGTGATGGTGGCCGTGACCGGAAACGGCGCAAAGTGAGGGAGGGGGTCCGCCAGAGGGATGTGGAGGATGAAGGGCGGCTCGGGCCGGGAGGTTGGATCGAACGGATCGGTGCGATCCTTGAATTCAGAGCGGTTGTCGAAGTCGTCGCCATCACTGTCGGCGTTGGGATCCGTATTGGTGGTTCCAAAATAGAAACACTCCCACCAGTCGCTGATGCCATTGCCATCGGCGTCCTGATTTTCCGGCAGATAGAGAGACTCCGCCAGATGGGGTTCGGTCATCGGGTTGATGATGACCGGATTGACGGCGGGCTGGGTGGCGTCGGGTTGGCGGAGGCCGTCGATGTTCCAGCCGATGAAGGAATAATTTGTGAGGCCGTAGGAGAATGAGGCAACGGCGGTCAGGGTGGTTGCGGCGCCTCCTTCGGGCCACCAGGTTGTCGTGTTGAGCGATCCGTTGAGGGCGTTGGAGTGGGTCAGGGCAACCTCACGGCGCCATTGCCAGGCGAGTGTGGAACTATTGGTCAGGGTGAACGTCACCCGGTTGGTGGCGCCGGATGGGGGAACGCTGCCGGACCCGATCCAACCCGTACAGGCCCAGCGAAAGCCATTGGAGGGCGCGGTAGGGGACTGGGCGGTGGCATTGAATACCTGACTGGAGGGATACAACACGTGGCCGTAGGGGGGATTCACCGTGGAAAACGGGCCGGGGTCTCCGGATACCGTGAGGGAATACGAGGGGACGATCTGGAAGTGATAGGTCGAGGCGGGGGCATTTGTCGGGGCGTTGAGCCCCGTGCCATTGGTTGACGCGGCCCGAATCCAGTAGTAGATGGCGGCGCCCTCGGGTTGCCGGGGGATGAAGGCCCGGTAGAGTGTGTTACTGACATTCACGAGGGGAAGGGCGGAGAACGTATCCGAGCCGTCCAGATTCCAGTAACAGATGACATTCGTCGGGGAATAAAAGAGAGACGGCCCGACATCGGCCTCGACGGGATAATCGGCGCCGGTGTCATAGGTGTTGGCGAGTGGCTGATGCAGGATACGGAACAGGGTTTGAAGCGACTTATTGGCATTCAGGCGGCCGCCCGTGATGGTTTTTGAAGCGAGGGCCGGGAGGGAATCAACGCCCCGCAGAATGGCGTCCCTGACATCGTCCGCCCGGGCGGTTGGCCAGGCGTTGAAAAGGAGGGTTGCGACGCCGGCCACGTGCGGGGTGGCCATCGAGGTTCCGTTTTTATAACCGTACCCGTTATTTAGAACCGTGCTATGGATCGAGACCCCGGGCGCGGCGAGATGAACAGAGGCGGCGCCGTAGTTGGAAAACGAGGCGAGGGCATCATTGGAGTCGGTGGCGGCCACCACCAGCATGTTGGACTCCCCGTAACTGGCGGGATAGAAGAACGAGTGATCATTGTTCAAACTGTCATTTCCCGCCGCCACGATGCAGAGGATCCCCAGGGAGGCGTTTTCCCGGATGGCATCGCGGAGGGTGGTGGTGTAGTCGCCGCCCCCCCAACTGTTGCTGGTCAGACGGATGTTGACCCCGCGCCGTTTCAAGTCGGCGACATAGTGGAGGGCGTCCGCCGCATCCGAGTCGGTTCCGCTGCCGCTGGCATTGATAAACTTAAGCGGCAGGATTTGGCACTGCCAGTTGACGCCCGCGACGCCCAGTCCGTTGTTGCCGACGGCCCCGATGGTGCCGGCGCAGTGAGAGCCATGACTGTGGTCGTCCATGGGGTTATTGTTCCCGGCGTAGAAATTCCAGCCGTGCACATCGTCGATATAACCGTTGCCGTCATCATCTCCGCCGTTGACGCTCTCAGTCGCATTGCTCCAGATATTCGCGGCCAGATCGGCATGGGTGTACGAGACGCCGGTGTCAATGACGGCCACGACGACCTGGGTTCCGCCGGTGGCCAGATCCCAGACTTGTGCGGCGGAGATGTCGGCGCCGGGTTTGCCGGTATTACGCAGGCCCCAGAGGGAACTGAACATCGGGTCATTGGGTTCGGTTTGCTGGAAGTGGACGATATAATCCGGCTCGGCATAGCGGATCAGGGAGGGATTCCGGCCCAGCATGGCCAGCAGTCGGGGCAAGGCCCCGGTCGTTGACTCGGGGATGCTGACCAGATAACAACCGGGCATCTTCATGTTTTTTCGGATTCCGAGGCCCAGGGAATCCGTCAGGGATTGCAGTTTCCCGAAGTCCTCCGGGGAGTTCAAACGGACAATGGCGTGATCGGCGATCATGATGGAACGGGACTGAACGGTGTCGGGTTCGCCGTGTCGGCCGGGGAGGACGGTTTCCTCCACACGCCACAGGGGGTATTTGAAGTCGGCCTTGACGATATGGACACGCTTGACCCGGTCCGGATTGCGGGGATCGGG
>CAYHEL010000142.1:0-6672 GCA_964355415.1 uncultured Verrucomicrobiota bacterium
CGTGGAGCACTCGCCAAGGGCCATCCCTTCCCGCCTACCGCCCCTTTGCCGCCGGCACCAATGAACATCGGCGCCACGAACATCACCACCTCATCCACAAGATTTTCTTTGAGCAAAGACCCGGCCAATTCGCCACCGCCTTCGCAGAGGACATGAAGGACGCCAAGGTCGTGCAATGACCGCATTAAGGCAGGGAGGGAAACACCACGGCCCCCCGCGGGAAACACCTGGACCCTTGCGCCATGTTTCGCATACTCCGCCTGGCGGTTTACTGAACACCGCTTCGTGGTGGCCAGGATGGTTTGTGCGGACGCCTCATCCGAAAAAACGCGCCGTGTGGCGGACAGTTTCCCGGAGGCATCCACAATGATCCGGAACGGCAACCGCCCTTTAGCCGGACGCGGCAGGAGAGAGGGATCGTCATTCAATACCGTGCCGGCCCCAACCAGGACCGCATCTACCCGGCGCCGTAGCGTCTGCACACTATCCCGCGCCGCTGCCCCGGTAATCCATTTGGACTGTCCCTCCGCGTCTGCGATCCGCCCATCGAGGGATTCCGCGAGTTTGAGGGTGACATAGGGTCTTTTCCGAATCATCGAGGACGCAAAGGGAGCCAGCAAGACCCGAACCTGATCGGCGCCGATGCCGGCAACGACCTCGATTCCGGCCCGACGAAGCACGCGGAATCCCTTGCCGGCATGACGGGGGTTCGGATCGGTGACGGCCACCACGACCTTCTTGATACCAGCCTTGATAATGGCCTCGCAACAGGGAGGGGTCCGGCCCCAGGTAGAACACGGTTCAAGGGTTACAAAGAGCGTGGCGCCCTTGGACTTGATCCCGGCCTGGCGAAGCGCATAGACTTCGGCATGGGGCCCGCCCGCCTTGCGGTGCCAACCACGCCCGACACAAGACCCATTCCGGACAACCACAGCGCCAACCGGCGGATTGGGCCGCGTCAGGCCTTCCCCCAGCCGAGCCAGCCGGATCGCCTCCGTCATCCAGTGTATATCGTGCTTGCTCATCTCAAATCCGAAATCTCAGATCAACGATCTACAATCCCAGAAATCCCCTCACGAACTCCTTGGCGTCAAAAGGGGCCAGGTCATCCTCGCCCTCGCCAAGACCCACAAAGTGAACCGGCAAATCGAGTTCCTTACGGATCGTGAAGATAAAGCCGCCCTTGGAGGATCCATCCAACTTGGCTACCACAACCCCAGTCAGATCCACACACTCCTTGAACATCCTGGCCTGGATTACGGCGTTATTGCCCAGCGTGGCATCCAGTACGATCCAGGTTTCATGCGGCGCCCCCGGCAGGGCCTTGGCGATCGAGCGCCGGACTTTCTGGAGTTCATCCATCAGGGGTTGCTTGGTGTGCATGCGCCCTGCCGTATCGATCAGCACAACATCGGCCTTTCTCGCCACAGCCGCCTGAACGGCATCATAGGCCACTGATGCGGAGTCCGCTCCGGGCGCGCCCACCACCACGCCAAGATGCAGACGGTCTGCCCATAGTTTTAACTGATGCGAACCGGCCGCCCGAAACGTATCGGCAGCCGCCAGCAGGGGGGTCAACCCCTGCCGTTTGACAAGGTATCCTAGTTTTGCCGTGGTGGTGGTCTTTCCCGAACCATTCACGCCGACGATCAGGATGACTTTGGGTGTCTTGTTGTGTTTCCAGGCATATGGAACCTGGGGGGGAAAGGTGGACTCAAGCATGACTTCGATATGGCGGGCCATATCGGCGCCCCCGCCCTTCCGGCGAAGTTTGCCGATCCATTCGTCCACCAATCGCGGGGCGATGTCCGCCTGAACCAGGGCTCGCTCCCACTGTTCCAAGGCCATCGGATCCGCCTTGGTCAGGCCGGGGATGAGATGGGCGAGCCCACCCACGATCTTGTCGCGGGTGCGGGCCAATGCATTCAGCCAGGACTTCATGGGGCCTTCCCTGTCGGCGCCGGGGGGGCGCCTGCGTCAAGGTCTCGCCGGACACGATCCAGAACCCCGTTGACAAACCGGCCCGACCCCACGTCGCCCATGTTTTTTGCAATCGCCACAGCCTCATTGATCGAGACGGGATGGGGAATATCTGTCCGGCAGAGCATTTCATAAACCGCCAGACGGATGACATTGCGATCCACTCCGGCCATGCGGTGAAGTTCCCAGTTCTGGGCGCACTTCGTAATAATGTCGTCGATCCTGGGCCGGTTCTCCAGAACTCCGCGAACCAGTTCCTCAACAAACAGGCGGGTCTTGGCTGAAACCTTGCGTTCCGTCCAGAACGCGGTCAATACCGGATCCAGTTCCCCGGGATTGAAATCCAGTTGGAACAAAATCTGAACAGCGGACTCTCTGGCATCGCGTCTGGATCCCATCGTCAGGTTCCCATCTGTCGGCACAGGTTGGCCATTTCGATGGCCGCCTGGGCGCCATTCCAGCCCTTGTTACCGGCCTTCGTGCCACATCGCTCAATCGCCTGCTCAAGATTATCGGCACACACAACCGAGTTAATCACGGGCAATTGGGTCTCCAGCGAAATGGCCGAAAGCGAACGGGCTACCTGCGAATTAATAAGGTCGGCATGGGGCGTCGCGCCCTGAATCACCACACCCAGCGCGATGATCGCATCCTGGCCGCCTTTCAGGGCCAGTTTCTTGACCGCAAAGGGCAACTCGTTGGCGCCCGGCACCCAGACCACGGTCACATCCTTGTCGGCCACACCATGCCGAATCAGGCAGTCAATGGCCCCGCCCACCAGTTCTTTCGTAAAAAAATCATTGAAACGGCTCACGACAATACTGACCTTGAGCCCTTTTCCAATCAAGTTCCCAGACACTTCCTTCACCGTTGCACTCATGGTTTCCCCTTTCCAATCTTTTTCAATCCCCTTTTATCAATCATCCATTCTCTCAGAGCCAATGTCCCAATTTCGTTTTCTTGGTTTCCAGATAGCGTTTGCTGTGTTCATTGGGCGGCAACACCAGAGGAACGCGTTCGGTAATGCTGAGCCCGTACGCTTTCAACCCCACCACCTTCCGGGGATTATTGGTGATCAACCGGATGCGGCTCAGCCCTAAATCGGCCAGAATCTGGGCGCCCACGCCGTAGTCCCTGAGGTCGGCTTTGAATCCCAGTTTAACATTCGCCTCGACCGTATCCAGCCCCTTTTCCTGAAGTTCGTACGCGTGCAGTTTGTTCGCCAACCCGATGCCGCGGCCTTCCTGTCGCATATAGAGAACCACGCCGACCTTCTCTCGGGCCACCATCCGCATGGCCATGGCAAGTTGTTCGCCGCAATCACACCGGAGCGAGCCGAAGACATCGCCTGTCAGGCACTCGCTATGAACCCGCACCAGCGGGGACTTCGCTTTTCGGGGGTCACCCATGACGAGCGCCAGATGGTTTTCATGATCAAGAATCGACCGGTACAAGGTTAGTTTGAACAATCCAAACCGCGTGGGCATATCGACGGTTCGAATCCACTCCACCAACTTCTCCTCTTTGCGCCGGTATTCGATGAGACTGGCAATGGAAGCCATCTTGAGCCCGTGTTTGGTGGCAAATTTCCGCAACTCGGGAAGACGCGCCATCGACCCGTCATCATTCATGATTTCGCAAATCACGCCCGCCGGATTCAACCCGGCCAATCGCGCCAGATCCACAGACGCCTCGGTATGTCCGGCGCGCCGCATCACTCCGCCTTCCTTGGCTTCAAGAGGGAAGACATGCCCGGGACTGACCAGATCGGCCCGTTTTGTGCCAGACCCGACCAGGAGTTTGATCGTGTGGGCCCGGTCCTGGGCGCTTATCCCCGTTGTGACCCCGTCCCGCGCATCCACGGACTCCGTAAAGGCGGTGCCGAAGTGGTCTGCACCCCGGTTCACCATGCTGCGGATATTGAGCGATTCAAGGCGCTCATGGGTCATGCCCACGCAGATCAAACCGCGTCCGAAGCGGGCCATGAAATTAATCGCACGATCCGTGACCTTGTCCGCGGCCATCACCAGATCGCCCTCGTTTTCACGGTTCTCATCATCGGTAATGACAACCATCCTGCCCTTGCGGATTTCCGAAACCACCGATTCAACCGGATCGAAACTAAATTTATTGTGTGTCATAAAAAAAACCCGGAGACCTGCCAGTCCCCGGGATTATTGCACGGCACCAAGCGCCGAACTGTCTTCTCCCATCCAGACTGAGACACGCGACTCGCGTCATCATCACTGTCGGCCACGGCATTTCACCGTGTCTGTCCGGCTTGCGCCAGACTCGCGGGCTTTAACCGCCGGTTGGGATTATCCGCCTTTCAGCGGGGCACCCTGTCCCGAAGACAACCTACATCATCAACATCGAACACAACATTTCTCCGTTGCGTCGAGTACACTATTAAAACAGTTTGAGTTTTTCAACCCCTTACTTGGAATGTTTCGCCAAATAAGACGCCACGCCGGCGGCGGTGGGCTTCATGGCCTCATCGCCTGACTTCCAGTTGGCCGGGCAGACTTCACCGTGCTCTTCGGAAAACTGAAGGGCATCGAGTGTGCGAATCGCCTCATCGACATTGCGTCCAAGCGGCAGATCATTGACCACCTGATGGCGCACAATACCCTTCCGATCGATGAGGAATAGTCCGCGCAGAGCGATGGCGTCATTCAGCAGCACATCATAGTCACGGGCAATCTTCTTGTTCAGATCCGAGACAAGTGGAAACCCGATTTCGCCGATACCGCCCTTGTCCACCGGAGTCTGACGCCACGCCCAGTGCGAGAAATGCGAATCCACCGACACACCCAACACCACCGTGTTCTTCTTGGCGAACGTCTTCACGGCCTTGTTGAAGGCCAGAATCTCAGACGGACACACAAACGTAAAATCCAGAGGATAGAAGAACAGGATGACATACTTTCCACGATAACTGGACAACGTGATCTCACTGAACGAGTTGTCGGGCAACACCGCCTGCGCGGTAAAATCGGGGGCTTCCTTGGTTACTAATACTGACATGATCGTTTACTCCTTATTGCTTGGTTTCTCTTTCCTCTTCAAACACCGGCCCAGCCAGTCGCTTGATCTGCGGCAATAATGCTACCATAGCGGTATCATTATCAAGATAATTTTCAATTTTTCTATCGCGCTCCGAGTTTGCACATATCCGAGATGCGCACGCGCTTGAGGTGACTATCCACTCCGCCCTGAATGACCTGGAACTCGCGAAGCAACTGGCACAGGGGCGACCGTTTGCAGGACTTGGGTTCGGAGATACAGGGACTCATCTCCACGCCGCGTGGACCGGTTGCTTGAACGACATCAAACAGCGTGATCAGACTGGGATCGCGCGCGAGAGCCACTCCCCCGTTCTTGCCGCGCCGACTTTCGATCAGTCCTCCGTCCACAAGTCGCTTTACGAGTTTACGAAGGAAACGATAGGGAATGTCCATCTCGCTGGCCACATCGGCCGATGAGATCGTCTTTTCGCCTCTCTTATAGTGCCCGGCCAGGGACAGCACCATCCGCATTGAATAATCGGTCTCCCGTGTAATCATACCGCCTCCGTAATTGATACGAAAAAGGTATCATTAAGGCCGCCCGCACGCAAGCCCTACTTGGGGGAAAGGACGTCCTCCACCACATCGGCAAAGACGTGGGGGGCTTTCTGGTGCAGCACGTTCAGCATGGCCAGGCAGACCTCACGGATTTCCCATTGGGCGCGCCGATGGCACCGCACATGGAACACATGGCGCCATTCCCGAAAATTCGCCGAGACGATCAACTCCGTCGTGCAGGCATTGGGCAGAACAAACCGGGCGTCCTCGTTCTTCAGCCCTTTGTCCTTCCATTTCTTGTACAAAGCCCGGATCCCCTCCATGTCTCCATCAAATTCACCACGGTCAGACTCCGCCACCGTCGGCGGAACAACCCAGCCGAAGTTTCCCTCGGACACGTAGCGTTGACTCTTCTGCGAGACGGCCAGCAGGCGATGGCGCACAAGTTGATGGGTCATGGCCCGTGACACGTCGCGGATGCGGAAGGTGGCATAGGCATGTTCAAAAGGCGACTCGTGTCCCATGGCAATGAGTTTGGGCAGTAGTTCCCCGAGTTTTTCAGGCACCATTTTGTCACCGCTTTGATAGCAGGTGCGGGCGGCAATCTCGATGATGCGTTCCGCGTCAGGCGTCATGGCAATGAGTTCAACTTTCATAGTGAAAGGTTCTATCACAGAGACCCTCGCGGGACAGAGTAAAAAAGATAAGGTCAAAAAGAGACAATCTGACAATAGTAGGGAAACACCCCATGGCGCAAAATACCGATCATGTCTATCGTGTGATCATGGCAATGGCAAAGATACATAAACATCACTCACCCCTCCCGCAAACTGGGGGAACGGTCGTCTAAAGGAGCCGCCTATGTTGTGGACTATCTCAGTAATTCTATTGGTCTTGTGGGCACTGGGCTTGATCAGCAATAACACGATGGGTGGGTACATTCACCTTCTCCTCGTGATTGCCATAGTGGTGGTCTTGCTCCGTGTCATTCGGGGATAACCCATCTCCACCCGTTGACCCTGTTGTCTCCTCTGACGCCGTATCTATGGTCACGCGGTGGCCAATTCCAGTTCAGTATGATCAATCACGGCATTGCAGTAATTCAGGACCCCCACCACCTTCTCAC
>CAYHEL010000143.1:0-6671 GCA_964355415.1 uncultured Verrucomicrobiota bacterium
GCCGGCGTGCTGTTTCTTGCGACCTTGTTCGCGGGAAAGACACCCGTCATGGTGAATTGGACTGTGGGGGAGCGTGCGATGACGCACTCACTGGATTTACTGGAAGTCAGAACCGTCCTTACAGCCGGAAAATTGATTCAGAAGATCGAGTCCCAGTCAGGTCGGCTTGGAACGATCAAGGATCGGTTTGTTCTGGTGGAGGCGATGGGACGGGAGATTGGGACGGGCGCCAAACTGTGGGCCTGGCTGGTCGCGCGAAGCTTCTGGCGCCGCATTCTTTCCGCCATTCAACCTTCGGAAACGGCTGTCGTACTATTCACCAGCGGTTCTGAAAATCTTCCCAAAGCCGTGCCGCTGACCCACGGGAATCTGTTGACCAACCTCCGCGATCTTTGTCGCATCTTTGCCTTCGGGCCATCTGACCGCCTGATCGGAATTCTTCCGCCCTTTCATTCATTCGGTCTCTCCTGTACGCTGTTGCTCCCCGTCTGCGGCGGTGTTCCTGTCGCCTATCATCCCAACCCGACGGAAGGCGCTGTGCTCGCGCGATTAATCGATGCCTATCGTATTACGCTACTGGTGGGAACGCCAACCTTTCTCAACGGCATTCTCCGCGGGGTGGCGGGGCATGAACTCGATTCACTCAGGGTTGTTATTACCGGCGCGGAGAAATGCCCGGAATCGACTTTTGCGCTGATCCGGAGCCGCTGGCCGGGCTTGAAGGTTATCGAAGGGTATGGCATCACGGAATGTTCACCCGTGGTGTCGGCCAACGACGAACACGCACCCCAGCCGGGGACAATCGGCAAAGTGCTCCCTTCCGTGGAGTATGTGCTGCAGGATCTTGCCACTGGGCAGAGGGTTGCGCCCGGTGGGACCGGCCTGTTGCTCGTGCGTGGCCCCAGCATCTTCAGCGGGTACCTGAACTATGATGGTGACCCGCCCTTTGTGGAATTCGAGGGAAAGACATGGTATCGGACCGGGGATCTGGTCTGTCAGCGACCGGATGGAGTGCTGGTGTTTGCGGGCCGACTGAAACGCTTTGTCAAACTCGGCGGCGAAATGATTTCATTGCCGGCCATTGAAGAGGCGCTTGCCCGGTTTTATGTTCTGCCGACCGATGAGGAGCCGGTGCTTGCCGTGGAGGCCACTTCCGCCGACCTCAATCCGGAACTGGTTCTCTTCACCCTTCGGGATCTGGATCGGGAACAGGTCAATAACCGGATCAAGGAGGCGGGACTGTCTGCCCTTCACAACATTCGTCTGATTCGAAAGGTCGAAACCATGCCCCTGCTTGGCTCCGGCAAGATCGACTACCGGGCTTTGAAGGTTCTGTTGAGCTCGGAATATCCCCCGGACAGGCCCTGTGGAAAGTGAACGGAGAAGAGTCCGATATCACGTCATCAAAGCGGAGGCGAGAATTTGGATTGCATCCTGCATTTTGCGTCGGATAATGCAGCCATGAAAAGAGTAGGGATAGGGTGTTGGGTGTTCATTGTGGTGGCGCGGTCTGTTTCCCTTGCCACGACTACGACGGACGCGCCATCCCCTGCGCCGCCGTTTGACCGGTATGGAATCATTCTCGACCGCAAACCGTTTGGGGAGGAGACCCTGCCTGTGGCCGCGCTTGAAAAACCGATTCTCCCCCCGGGGCAGTCATTCACGGCCAAATTCAAAATGACCGCCGTGACGCGGACGAGTGCCGGCCTGATTCAGGTGGGGTTGGTCGATCTGAAAAGCAACCGCGGATACCTGATCGGAATTGGCGACAGCATCGAGGGGGTCACCGTGATGGATGCCGATTACACCACAGAACGCGCCCGACTTCAGCGTGACCCTGAGGATTACTGGGTTTCCATGAGTGGCGGCTCGAATCATTTTGAGGTCGTTGACAAGACGGCGTCCCTTCCAACCCCGCCACCCAAAACGGCCTCCGATCCAGTTTCCGCCATCGGCGCTTCTGATGCGAGGCGCCCCAGTGGAGGCCGATCCTCCTACGCGATTCGCAGGCAGAGTCGCGAGGAAATGAGGATTCGCAAGGAATTGGAACGTCTTCAGGCGGCGGAGGCGCTCCGACTGAAAACCTCGAAGACCAACGAGGCGCCCACCTCCGTGGCCTCCGTCCGGGCGGGCAAATCGAAGTCGGCAAACTCCCGGTTGAATGAAACAGGCCAGGCTTTGATGGAGAAACTGGGCCGGTCGGATGAATCCGACATGACCCCGGAGGAAACCAGTACGCTCCTTCAGGAATATCAAAAGGAATTGATCCGGAGCGGCCAGACACCCCTGCCCATTCCGCTCACTCCCGAGACCGACAGGGCTCTCGTGGAGGAAGGCGTCCTGCCTGCCCAGGAATGAGGTAAATGGATGTGATGGACAAGGCCGGGATCGAAATCACCTTGGATCTCACGGGAACACCGCTGCGCCGAACGGTGCTCGCGATGGGGGCTGACATGAAAAACGCCGTGGCGGCGGGAACGGATCGCCAGGTGTTGCTGACGCCCGTCATCGGCAGTCTTGACACTCCGGAGACGGTTGAGCGGTTTGAGCACGCAGCCCGAAGTTTGCCGGATCGTCTGGGGATTACCCCGGATACCATTGCCATTGATCTACACCCCGACATGCAGGCCAGTCGGTTTGGCAGGAAACTGGCTAAAGACTTGAATCTGCCGCTGGTCGAGGTTCAACACCATCACGCCCATGCCGCCGCCTGTCTGGCCGAAAATGGAGCCAGGGCCGGTTATGTGTTGGTGATGGATGGAACAGGGTGGGGTGGCGATGGTACGATCTGGGGCTCTGAACTCCTGGACGTGAAGGATGACGGGACGGTTCGTCGCGCCGCAAGTTATGTCCCGGTTCCCCTTCCCGGTGGCGATGCGGCGGTAAGCCGTCCCGCGCGGCAGGTGATCGGTCGGTGGGTTCAGGCCGGACTTTCGCTGACAGACCAGCGACTTTCTACCCTGGGAGTAACCCCGGAGGAGGCGGACGTGTGGGGACTGCAGTGCCGCCGACAGGTTAACGCGCCCCTGACCCATTCGGCCGGTCGCCTGTTTGACGCCTTCTGTGCCGTGCTCGATTTGGCGCCCCGGAACATCACCTATGAGGGAGAGCCGGCGATCCGGTTGGAAGCGGCGGCCCGTGAGTGGCGGGGCGGGGATATCCCGGTTCTGCCCTTTGATGTCCATGAACAGAACAGGCTTCTGCTGATTGACTGGGCGCCGGCCTTTCTGATGCTCGCCGATCTGAAGGAGGCGCGTCGGGATTCCCGACGGTGGGCCATGGCGGTTCACGTCGCGATTGCCCGGGCGGCGGGGATCATGATAGAATCAGCGGTTTCAGGGGATGTGATCAAGTGTGTTGGATTGAGTGGCGGTGTGTTCATGAACCGGATCCTGAATGATCTTCTGGATCAGCATCTGGATCGGTTCGGAATCACAGCGCTTCGTCATCGGAAGACCTTGCCCGGCGATGGGTGCATCGCGCTTGGGCAGGTCGTCGTGGCGGGATGGGCGTGATTTGAAAATCGAAATCCCGGATTGAAGGAAGAGCGTATGTGTCTGGCAATACCGATGAAACTCGTGGAAATCCGGGGCGATGGAACCGGGGTGGGGGAACTTGAGGGAAACCGGCATGAGGTGAACCTGAGTCTGGTGCCCGGCATTGGAGTCGGCGCGTATGTCGTTGTACATGCCGGGTTTGCGATTGAACGCATGAATGAGGCGGAAGCGAACACGATTCTTTCGGTGTTTGCGGAGATCGAGGAATGGCAAAGGAATGCGGTGGAGGCAACGGATTCATTAACCCCCTCACCCGCGATGCCGCCATGAAGTATATTGATGGATTCAGGAACCCGGAGGTGGCGAAGGGGATCCGGGCCAAGGTGGACTCCCTGGCGTCGGGACTCCAGTCCCGTGCCCGCCCGATTCATATTATGGAGGTGTGCGGCAGTCATACCATGGCGATTGCCCGCTACGGAATCCGCGATGTTCTTCCCGGCAATGTCAATCTGATCAGCGGCCCGGGCTGTCCGGTTTGCGTTACGCCCACCCGTTACATTGACGTGGCCATCGCACTGGCGGAGCGCGGCATCAGGGTGGTCAGTTTCGGTGATCTGATCCAAGTGCCGGGATCGGTCTCCACGCTGGCGGAATGCCGGTCGCGGGGAGGTCTGATCGAGGTCGGTTATTCGCCGACGCGGGCGATCGAACTGGCCGAGGCGCACCCGGATCGCGAGGTGGTTTTCCTGGCGATTGGATTTGAGACCACGACGGCGCCGGTTGTCTCAATTGTCGATCAGGCCATCGGTCGCGGCTTGAAGAATCTGTCTCTGTTGACCTCCTTCAAGTTGGTTCCGCCGGCGCTCACCGCCTTGTTGTCTGATCCGGATATCCAGATTGATGCCCTTCTCTGTCCGGCCCATGTCAGCGCGATCATCGGGGCGGATGCATACCGTCCCTTCGCCGAGCAATACCGGGTTCCTTGTGTGATTGCGGGTTTCGAGCCGCTCGATATTCTGTATGGAATTCAGGGAGTCCTTGAGCAGATGGCCCGGGGAAAGGCCGACGTGGTGAATCAGTATGCCAGGGTGGTGACGGCGCAGGGCAACCTCCATGCCCAGGCCTTGATGATACAATATTTGGAACCGGTGGACGCCGCCTGGCGGGGGATCGGCGTGTTGCCCAAAAGTGGATTGAGACTCAAATCGGAGTATTCCGCCTATGACGCCGAGAGGAAGTATGGCGTGACGGTGGCGCTGGGCAGTGAGAATCCCGCCTGCGCCTGTGGCGAGGTGCTGAAGGGGAAGCAACGTCCGCCGGATTGCGCCCTGTTCGGAGCGGCCTGCACGCCAGAGCATCCCGTGGGACCTTGCATGGTCAGTTCAGAGGGAACCTGCTCGGCATATTTCAAGTATTTGAGGTGAACAGATGAATGAGCAAACCATACAACTCGGGCATGGCGGAGGGGGATGGATGTCACGCGATTTGATCCTGAGCGAGATGGTCTCCCGGTTCGGCGACGGGGCGCTCAAGGGGCTCCCGGATGGCGCGACGCTGCCTGTACCCGCCTCGCGGTCACTGGTTTTTACAACCGATAGTTTTGTTGTTCAGCCGCTGGAATTCCCCGGCGGGAACATTGGCGACCTGGCGGTCCATGGCACGGTGAACGACCTGGCGGTGTGTGGCGCCGTGCCGGGTTGGTTGTCCCTGGCCCTGATTCTTGAGGAAGGATTGCCGCTGACCACGCTGCGCCGCGTTTTGGACTCCGTGAAACGGGCGGCGGATGAATGCGGGGTGGCGGTGGTGACCGGCGATACCAAGGTGGTGGCTCGCGGCCAGTGCGATGGCCTGTATGTCAATACGTCAGGCATCGGAGAAAAGATGGAGGAGTTTGATCTCGGCGCCGGACGGATTGGGCCGGGAGATCATATTGTGGTGAGCGGGTCGGTTGGCGATCACGGGATGGCGGTGCTGGCGGCCCGGGAGGGTATCCGGATCACCCACGGGGTTACGAGCGACACCGGCCCGGTTCACCGGCTGGTTCAGGCAAGCCGCCCGTTTGCGCGGGATGTAAAATTTATGCGCGACCCGACACGAGGGGGGCTGGCGTCGATCCTGAATGAAGTGGTCGAGGATCAGGCCGTCGGGATGATGCTGAACGAGGCCGCGATTCCTTTTTCCGCCGGCGCAAAGGGAGTGGCGGAGATGCTGGGGGTGGACTTATTGCAGGTGGCCTCGGAAGGCCGGATGATCATGATTGTCGCGGCGTCGGCGTCAGAGGCGACGCTGAGCGCCTGGCGGCGTTTGCCGGAGGGGCGCGACGCGGCCAGGATTGGCATGGTGACAGACCGGAAGGGGCGTGTTATTCTTGAGACCCTCTCGGGTGGCCATCGTCTTGTGGATGTGCCGCGCGGGGAATTATTGCCGAGGATCTGCTGATGCATGAGATGGCCATTGCGATGGCCTTGATCGAGCAGGCGGAAAAGGTGGCGGTCGAGCAGAAAGCCCGCGCCATCGCCGGAATCACGGTCGTGGTTGGCCGATTGTCTGGCACCGACCCCGACGCGCTGAAGGCCGTTTTTGAACTGGCTGCCGAAGAATCCCTGGCGGCAGGCGCAACACTGACGGTCGAGAGGGCGGATGGGCGCCAACTGTTTATCAAGGCGATGGATGTGGATGTTGAAGAGTGGGAGGTGAAGGGTGAAGGAGGGTCGGTGAATGTGTAAAGAGTGCGGTTGCGGTATGGCATTGGATCATGTGCATGGCCATTCCCATGAACATCCTCACGATCACGAGCATCCTCAGGGGCATGACCACGGTCATGACCATGTGCATCCGCATGTGGAGCGGAAAACCCTGTCACTGGATCGGAAGGTGTTGGCGGAGAACGATACCCAGGCCGAAATTAACAGGACATGGCTTGCCGCGCATGGTGTGACGGCCATCAACATCATATCCTCGCCCGGTTCCGGGAAGACGTTTCTGCTGGAGCGGACTTTGGAAAGGTTGCGGGGGCGGGTGTCGTGTGCCGTGATCACGGGCGACCAGTGTACGGACAACGATGCCAGGCGGTTGATGGGGAAGGGCGCCGAGGTCAGACAGATTGAGACAATCAACGCCTGTCATCTCGATGCCGCGCGGGTGGGGGCCTTGCTGCCAGAGGTGGCTGGCAAA
>CAYHEL010000144.1:0-6660 GCA_964355415.1 uncultured Verrucomicrobiota bacterium
CAGATTCCCGTTTACCAGGCCAAGGCCATTGAAGGATATGACCTCTTTCTGAAGGCATTTCCGAAGTCCGAGATGGCGCCCGGGGTGTTGGGCGCGATGGGAACATTGTATTACCTCCTGAACAAACCGGATGAAGCGGGCAAGGCGTTTGACCGTCTGGCCCAGGAGTATCCCGCCAGCCAGCAGGCGCAGAATATGGTCTTTGTCCGGGCGGATGCGCTGATGAACATGGGCGAGAAGGATCGCGCGGTCAAGGTGTATGCGGAGATGCTTAAGAATGCGACACAATTCAATCCCTCCCAGTTCCTGCGGGCGGGTCGCGTCCTGTTTGATGAAAAGGAATTCACGACCGCCAGCCTGCTGTTTGCCGAGGCGCGGAAATCGACCGATGTGCCTCTCTGGCAGGCGGCCAGTCTGGGTTTCGGCCAGTCCCTGGCCGGCGTCGGCCAGCACGTCGAGGCGATCAAGGTTCTGGAGGAGTTTCTTAAGAAATATCCAAAATCCGGTTATATTATTGAGATTAACCTGACCTTGAGTCGGAGTTATGCCGAGGTCGCGAAACCGGAGCCCGATGCCCAGAAAAAGAAGCAGTATTTCGACAAGGCGTCCTCGGCCATGAGCAAGGTGCATCAATATGCGCGCGATCCGGAAATGAAGGTCAAGGCGGATGTTGAAATGGCGGCCATTCAGGTGTTGATGGGGGATAAAATGGGCGCGCTGGCGTCCTATCAGAGGATCCTGCTGTTCACCGATCCCTCGAATGTCAAGGTTCGTCCGCATGTGGAACAGGCCTATGACAGCAGTCTCCCGCTCTTTCGTGAAACCGCCCGGTTCGCGGACATGCTGGAGGCGTCGGAGATGTATTTGAAGCAGTTCCCGCAGGGACAATTTCATGCCAAAGCGCGCCAGGCGCGTGATGAGGCCAAGGCTAAACTGGCGGCAGGCAAATAGAGGATGGCATCATGAACCGTAATCCCATGATCATCGTGACGGTTATAGCAGCAGGGTTCCTGGTATCCTCGGGCCCGGCGGTCATGGCGGCCTCACTGAAGAAGACCGACGGCAAGGTTCTGGAGGGAAGCCGGATCAAATGGTTCGAGACACGCCGGGAGTATCAGGTCGAGAATGCGGATGGGTCGATGCTGCCCGTTCCGTTCGATGAGGTTGAATCCGTTGAGGTCGACAAACCGGCTGAGTTTGACAAGGCCGTCCAGGCCGTGGCGGCGAAGCAATATGATGCGGCCATTCCGATCCTGGAGGATCTGGTGCTCAAGTACAGGCGTTTGCAGTGGGATGCCAAGTCCCGCGAAGTGCTGGCCAAAGCCTGCGTGGCGAAGGGGGATTTCAAGAAATCAGCCCAGGTTCTGGGCGACCTGATGTCGAACACGCCCAAGAGTCAGATTACGGACGAACAGCATGTCCTGTACTGGTCGGCGTTGCTGGGCGCACAAATGACCGCCACGTTGAAGAAAGATTTGAACGAAACCCTGGCGGGCGATTCGAAATCACTGGCGGCCCTGGCCATGATCAAGCGCGGGGATATCAACAAGTCCGAGGGGAAGCGGGATGACGCCGTGCTGGATTTCATGCGGGTGGTCATTCTGTACGACGAGGTGCGCGAAGCGCAGCCCGAGGCCCTGTTCAAGGCGGCGCAGTTGTTGGGGGAGATGCGCGATACGGCGAGAGCCGACGAATTGAAGAAGAAACTGGTGTCTTTGTATCCCGCCAGTGTTTACGCGAAAAAACTGGGCGGGGGACTGTAACGATGAACGATAACGTAGCAAGGAGAAACGGGTCATGAAAAAAGCGATGTGGTTGGGATTGGCGGTTGCGGTTTTCGGGGTGTTCACGATGTGCCATGGCGCCAAGGCGGAACCCGCTCCGGCGGGCACGCCTGCGGTGGCCGCGGGAAGCGCTCCCGCCGCCGGACTGGAGGTCAAGGATGCGGCTGCGGTTCCGACTGAAACCGCCGGGCACGGGGGATTCCTCGAAATTGTCACCCGCGCAGGCTGGTTCGGTATTGTCATCTGGGTTATGCTGATCGTGTGTTCGATCATCAGTGTGGCCCTGATTGTGGATTCGTTCGTCAACATCAAGGACGCCAAAATCATGCCTCCTGATTTGATCAGCAATGTCCGGACGTCGATGGAACAGGGCGATCTGCTCAAGGCGATTCAGTATTGCGATGGCACCCCGGGTCCGCTGGCAAGCATTCTGAAGGCCGGTTTCGCCCAGGTCGAGGAAGGGTATGAGGTTGTCCAGGACGCCGTGGGCGTGGCGGCGGATCTCGAGACCGAGAAACTGTTGAGCCGCGTAACGTACCTCAGCGTGATTTCCAACACGACCCCGATGTTGGGACTGATCGGTACGGTGCAAGGCATGATCTTCGCCTTCCTGACGCTGGGTACGATGGAAGCCGGCGCGGCGCAACAGGCCATGCTCGCCGTGAACATTTCGCACGGGTTGTGGGCCACGGCCATCGGGCTGGGAACCGCCGTGCCGGCCACGATCTTCTTCTACTATTTCAAAAACCGATCCATGGGCATCATTCTGCGCATGGAAGCCCTGACGCTGGATCTCATCAAGGCCCTGCGTAATGTCGAAGTGGTCTCGGAATAAGCAACGGGAGCCAGTGTCCTATGCGACATCAACGAGAAGAGGATTATTTGTCAGGGAACCTGACCGCCATGATCGACGTGGTGTTCCAGTTGATCATTTTCTTCGTCTGTACCGTCAATATGCAGGACAAGGCGATTGACGAACGGATCAAGCTGGCGATGGCCCCGAACGGGAAGGTCGATAACAAGAAAAATCCCTACGAGGTCAAAATTGACATCAGTGACAAGGGCGTGATCTCCATCGCCCGGTTCCCGATGAACACGAAGTTGCTGACGACGATTCTGAACAAGGCCAGGGCGGATGCGCGCGGGGTCGAGGTTCCGGTGTTGATCCGGGCGGATGGTCGAGTCAAGCATGAGACGGTTCGCAGGGTCATGGACGCCTGCACGGAGGCCAAAATCTGGAAGATCAAATTTACGGCGCTAAAGGAAAAGGCCTAGATCGGCAAGGTGATTTATGGGTAGAAAACGAAGACGAAGCAGTTTTCAGGCCGGGGAGTTGAACCTCACGGCCATGATCGATGTGGCGTTTCAGTTGCTCAGTTTTTTCATCATCACCGCCCATCCGGTGGACGTGCTGACCAACCTGGACGTTTTCCGGCCAATGAATGATACGAGTGCGCAGTCGGATAATACCAAAGTGATCCGCGTGACGGTTTTCCCGGACGGGTTCACGATCAATGAACGCGCGGTGGACAGTCGCCAGTTGAATGCCCTGCTGGGAAAGCTGGCGGATCTGGACAAGACGCAAACGGTTGTCATTCAATGTCTGAATGAGTCGCCGCATGGAAAATTGATTGAATTGCTGGACGTCTGTTCGAAACTCGGACTGGTGAATCTCTCGGTCATCAGTTCCGGAGGCGCGTAGGGATCCGAGGCGGGGCGTGGATTTACTTTTTTTGTAATGTTTCCTGGTTATTGGGGAATACGCTGGTGGGGAGATAACCGGCTTCTGGGATGAACTATCATGAACATTGATTATCAAGATATGATGCGGACGATCAAACAGCATCTCTGGGGTCCTGTCGGGTCGGTGTTGTTTCATATCCTCCTGCTGATCGGCCTGGTTAGTTTTTCTGTCGGCACTCAGACTCAGAAGGCGCCGGAAGTCGCCGTCACGGTCATGGAGACCAAGGCGGATAATCTCGATAAGATTGAGGAAGTGGTCAAAAAGGAAGTGGAGCAGGTCATAACACCCCCGGATCAGGTTGTGGTGGATCAGCCGAATGTCGCCACCGTCAGTACGATGGATGTCCCTTCCGATACCGTGGGAAGCGGGGCTGGCAATTCAGAAGGCGCCGGAATCGGGAGCGGCGACCCGTCCCTGGCCGCAGGGTTCGAGATGGCCGTGTCCAAGAGTCCCCTGGTGATGAAGGGGTTGTACGCGCAGCGGACGGCCGGCGGACGGAAGGGGGCGCTCAGCGCATTCGGGGGATCCGGGCGCGGCGAGGAATGTGTGCTGCGCGCCTTGCGTTGGCTGAAGGCGAAGCAGGATGAGGACGGCTCGTGGTCCAAGGCGGATCCCACCTCCGCCCCGGCGATGGCCGGTTTGGCGCTCTTGTGCTTCCTGGCCCATGGCGAAACACCCGGATCGGTGGAATTCGGGGCGACGGTCGAGAAGGCGATGAAGTACCTGGTCGGCAAACAGAATTCGGCCGGCGCGTTTAGCGCCAACTCGTATGAACATGGTATCTGTACGTATGCCGTGACGGAAGCCTTCGGCCTCACCAAGATCATGGCGCTGAAGGAGTCCATGGACAAGGGAATCCAGGTGATCATCGACGGACAGCAGGCCATTGGCGGTTATGATTATGGCTACAAAAAAGGGCCTCGCTGGGATTTGTCGGTGTCGGGCTGGCAGTTCCAGGCCATGAAGGCGGCCAAAATGGCCGGCTGCTCAAATGAAAAACTTGAGGAAACCATTGTCAAGTCGATTGATTTTCTCCGCAAGTTTGCCCACCAGCCCACCCAGGGTTATGGGTATGCCGGCGATGATGGCCAGAGCGCTTCGGGCTCCACTCCGTCCATGACCGGCGCCGGCACGCTTTGTCTTCAATTGTTGGGCAGACCGGAAAGCGTTGAAGTCCGGAGCGGCCTGAAGTGGCTGAACGACCATCCGACGAATTTCGAATGGACCCAGGGCGGAAAAAATCCGGTGTATGCCTGGTATTACATCACCCAGGCCAAGTTTCAGAAAGGGGGCGCGGATTGGAAGGATTGGAACCCGAGGTTTTCCACACTGTTGATCAAGAACCAGATCATCGAAGGCAAACTGGGGCACTGGGAGGGCGGGGATTGGGGTCAGAATGTTTACACGACCGCGATGTGCTGTCTGATGCTGGAGGTGTATTACCGCTATCTTCCCACCTTCAAGCATTCCGAGGCTACCGCAGAGGCGCCTCCTGCGGCGAAAACGGATGACGTTGTCGTCGAAGTGAAGTAGCGTCTGATGAGCGAAGGCGGGCACATACGGCTTCTTTCTCCCGATGTGGCCAACAAGATCGCGGCTGGCGAAGTGGTTGAGCGGCCCGCTTCCGTGCTGAAGGAACTGATCGAAAATGCGATCGATGCGGGCGCCACTCAGATTGACGTGGAGGTGGTGTCGGGCGGGCAGCGGTTGCTCTCCGTGGCCGATAACGGTTCTGGAATGAACCGTGATGACGCCCTGCTTTCCATCGAGCGTCACGCCACCAGTAAAATATTCACGGCCGCTGATGTCGAGAACATCCACACACTCGGTTTCCGCGGCGAGGCCCTGGCGGCCATTTCCTCCGTCTCGCGATTTCGTCTTCGAACCCGCCGTCCCGATGAATTGGCCGGAACGGAATTAACCGTGAGTGGCGGCAAGTTGACGGATGTTAGGGATGCCGGATGCCCGCCGGGAACCCTTCTGGAGATCCGGGATTTATTTTTCAATACGCCCGCCCGCCGGAAATTTCTGAGATCGCCCCAGACGGAAACCGTTCATGTCCGGCAGATGTTCCTGCTCCAGGCTCTGGCCTGGCCGGCCGTGGGGATGAGCCTCACCCTCGATGGACGCCGATCCTGGGCCCTGGCTGCCGGGGCGACTCCCTTCGAGCGAATCCGGGAACTGTTCGGACAGGAACTTCTCGACGGAGTCCGTCCCGTTGATCACACCTCAGACGGGGTCAGGGTGTCGGGGTATATCAGTCTCCCCTCCTTGACCCGGGCAGACCGGACTGAACAGTATAGTTTTGTGAACGGCCGCCCTGCCTCAGCCCCGGTGATCGGGTATGCCATCAACGAAGCCTACCACTCTCTGATCCCCTCCGGGCGATATCCTTACATATTTCTCTATCTCGAAATGCCCTCTGACACCGTGGATATCAATGTGCATCCCACCAAAAAGGAAGTCCGGTTCCGACAGGCGTCGGATGTGCGCGATGCCATCATAGGCGGGTTCCGTGAATCGTTGACTGAATCGGGCGCCTCCTTTGTGGCCGGGCAATTGGTTTCTCCGCCGCCCGCCGTGGCCCCCGAGCCGAGTCTGCCTGCCCTTAAGATCGACGATCTTCCCATGTCCCGTATCTTCTCCTATCCCCGGCTTCCTCCGGTTGAGACCTGCCGTCCTGTGATTCCTTCTGCCCCAGGGGTGGCGCCGGAAGTGGCGGGGCGTGACAGTCCTCCTGTTGCCGCCCCGATTCCCCCGCCAAAGGGGCCGTGGACCTGGTGCCGGGTGGTGGGGCAGGTGGGCGGGTTGTATGTCCTGCTTGAGACCGATGATGGCTATGTCGTGATGGATCCCCACGCCGCCCATGAGCGGGTTTTGTTTGAAAAAATACTGCGTGCCGTGGAGCGGGGCCAGGTTGAAAGTCAGGGCCTGCTGGTTCCCGAGACGGTGGAACTTCAGCCGCGTGACGCGTTGTATGTGAGGAAAAGCCTCGACTTGATGAAGAAACTTGGCATCGGCGTCTCCGAGTTCGGTGGTGACGCATTTGTCGTGGATGCCCTGCCCAGGGGGATGGAGGGGATGGGGGTCAAGGAGATGCTGATCGATGTGGCGCAGCATCTTGAAACACTC
>CAYHEL010000145.1:0-6658 GCA_964355415.1 uncultured Verrucomicrobiota bacterium
GCCGTGCTCGAGGACATCCGATTCCGTTGCGACATCGTGGACGTGATTGACTCCTACATCACCCTTCCCCGCAAGGGAACGATGGTCAAGGCCCTCTGCCCGTTCCACAAGGAGAAGAGTCCGTCCTTTACCGTCAATCGACAACGCCAGATCTTTCACTGTTTTGGATGCGGTGTCGGCGGTGATGTCTTTAAGTTTGTCATGCTCTATGAACATGCGGATTTTCCCACCGCGATCAAGATTCTGGCCGAAAAAGCCGGCCTCCAACTTGAGTTTGAAAAAGGCACACAAGCCTCCGGAGACAAGGAAATACTGCTGGCCATTCACGAGGAGATCACGGCGGCATACCACAAGCAACTCGTGCAGAACCCGGATGCTCAACCGGCCCGGGAATACCTGAAAAAACGGCACATCACACGGGAGGTGGCCGAGGACTTCATGATCGGGTATGCCCCTGAAGGTTGGGACTTTACGTCCAACTGGGCGCGCACAAAAAATTATCCCGCCGCCAAACTCGAGTTGGCCGGACTGGTGGTCAAGAGAACCGAGGAAGGCGGGCCTCATGCCGCCTATGACCGTTTCAGGGGACGCATCATGTTTCCCATACGAAACGAGCAGGGCCGGATTGTCGGCTTCAGCGGACGAACCCTGTTACAGGATCCGAAGGCCGCCAAATACGTCAACAGTCCGGAAACCCCGATATTTCGAAAAAGCCACATTCTTTATGCCTTGGACCGGGCGCGTCGTGAGATCGTAGAAACCCGCGAGGCCATTGTCTGTGAAGGGCAAATTGATGTCATCCGATGCCATCAGGCCGGGTTCAAGACGGCTGTGGCGGCCCAAGGTACCGCCTTCACCGAAGACCATGCCCGCATGTTGAAACGTTACGCCGATGGCGTTGTCCTGGTGTTCGACTCCGACAGCGCCGGTCGCAATGCCTCGTTGAAGGCCGCCGTCATCTTCATGAAGGCCGGTCTTGCGGTTCGGGTTGCCTCGCTTCCCCAGGGCGAAGATCCGGATTCGCTGATTCTCAAACAAGGCCGCGAGGCATTTGCAGAGGCGCTGGCCAAAGCGGTTCCGGCCATTGACTTCCAAATGAACCTGCTGCTGTCACAGGAGGATATCCGCACCGAAATCGGAATGATGAAGGTGAGTCGCGACCTGTTGGCCACGATCAGCCAGAGTCCAAACGCGGTTCAGCGCGATGTTCTGGTTCAAACCGTTGCCCGTCGTCTTGGCGTTGCCGCCGCGGCCTTGCAGGTTGAACTCAGGCCCCTGCTCAGGAATTCGGCCCAGCGAGAAGCCTCAGATCCGCCTCCGTTACCCCCGAAACGATCCGCCATCGAGATGGCGCTGGTCGAACATCTGGGCGCCAGTCCCGACCTCTTCGCCTTGGTGGAGTCGTACCTCCCGCTTACGTTGCTCACGGATCCTCTCTGCATCCGCTTTATTGAAATCATGAAGGAAAGCGCCAGGGAGGGTGTCGATTTCATGCAAATGTTATCCGAACGGGATGATGCGGAACGAACCCTGTCCGGGTTTGCCGCAGAGGTCTTAAGCGCCCCCTCAAAAGCCGGTATGGATGGATCGCATAAGGAGGCCGTTGAGGATCTGATCCTCTTGTTCTGGCGCACGGAACTGAACCGGCGCCGGACTGAATTGGAGCAACGGTCGCAAGCCGCGACGGACGAGCGAACCCGTGATGAAACAATGGCCCAGGCCTCCTTGCTCACCACCGACATCAAGTGTCTTCAACACTGGAAAATCGGCAAGGACGTGCTCGCGCACTATATTGAATAACGGGACGAGGGGTGCCCGTCACATCTCTTCATGACGTAAAGGATGTGTAATCAGGGAGTCGGGAGCGATGAACCCGCCCGAAATGAGCATTTTGAAGGCATCTTCAACGGTCATTCCTGTAACCCGAACCTCCTCGACGGGAAACAACTGGAGAAATCCGGATGTCGGAAGCGGAGACATCGGGATAAAGACACGGCACCAATTCCGGCCATTTTCGTCCTTCATGAGTCCCGTCATGAATCCGATTACCTTGACACCCGGCATCGGATACTCAACCACCACCACCGACTTGAATGATCTCCTCTCCGGGATGGAAACGGCATCCACAACCTGCTTGGCTGCAGAGTAAATCGCCTTGATCACGGGGATCCTCATGATCAGCGATTCTCCCCAGATCAGCATTCGCTGCCCAACCACTCGTCCCGCGATGACCCCAACCAGGAGCACAAGCAGGACAAAGGCAAGGATCGAGATCGACACTTCCGCCCAGTTCGGCAGTTGCAGGGGAAGAAGACTCACAAGGGGCTGGAGAACGGAAGCCATCGCATTGAAGACCGCCTTGACAACAAGGAAGGTGACCCACAGGGGCACCAGAATGAATAGTCCCGAGATGAGACGGTTACGCAAATAGCGCCGATAGTCGGTTTTTTGAGGAGAGGCCATACTCGTTTATCCCTTCTGCAAATAGTGATTGATGGCGGCGGCGGCCCGACGGCCCTCGCCCATGGCGAGAATCACCGTCGCCGCGCCCAGAACTATATCGCCGCCGGCATAGACGCCTTCAAGGGATGTCTTCCCCGTGTCATCCACGATAACATTTCCCCACTTGCTGGTCTTCAACCCATCCGTCGTGCGGGAAATCAGGGGATTGGAGTCGTTTCCGATTGCGACGATGACCGTGTCCATCTCGCGCAGAAATTCACTCCCCTTGACCTCCACGGGCCGTCTCCTTCCCGAGGCATCCGGCTCGCCAAGTTCATATCGCAGGCACTCCATTGCGATGACACACCCATTGGCATCCCCGATCAGACGCTTGGCATTTTCGAGAAGATGAAAAATCACGCCCTCCTCCTTGGCATGGGCAATTTCCTCAATACGCGCAGGCATCTCGACTTCCGTGCGACGGTACACCACATGAACCTCACGGGCGCCGAGACGAATGGCCGTCCGCGCCGCATCCATGGCGACATTGCCGCCTCCCAGAACCGCCACCTTGCCCGACCTGAAAATGGGCGTGTCGGCGCGTCCTGAATCATACGCCTTCATCAAATTGGCCCGTGTCAGATATTCATTGGCTGAAAAGACCCCCACCAGATTCTCGCCCTCCATGTTCATAAACTTCGGCAAGCCGGCGCCGGTTCCGATAAACACCGCGTTGAACCCGTCTTTACCCATCAAATCCTTCAATTTGCGGGTCCGTCCGATGACAAAGTTAGTTTTCAACTCCACACCCATGGCCGTCAGGGCGTCGATTTCCTTCTGCACAATGGCCTTGGGAAGGCGGAACTCCGGAATCCCGTAAACCAACACACCGCCGGGTTTGTGAAAGGCCTCGAACATGACCACATGGTGTCCCTCGCGGCGGACATCCGCCGCCACGGTGATGCTGGCCGGACCGGTGCCGATCACCGCAACCGACTTCCCGGTATCAGGTTTGACCACGGGCGCCCGGGCATGGCCGCCATCACGTTCCAGATCGGCAACAAACCGTTCGACACGCCCGACGGACACCGCCTTGTCAACACTCTTCAGGGCCTTTCCCACCGTGCAATGTTCCTGACATTGCGTTTCCTGTGGACACACCCTTCCGCACACGGCCGGAAGCAGACTATTCTGTTTGATCACGGCACAAGCGCCCAGAAAGTCGCCCTGAGCGGCCGCCTTCAGGAAACCGGGAATATCGATTCGAACCGGGCATCCCTGCACGCAGGGGGCATTCCGGCACTGGAGGCAACGCATGGATTCCAGGCGAGCCTGCTCAGCCGTGTACCCGAGCGCCACTTCCTGAACATTATGACGTCGCACCGCCGGTTCCTGCGTGGGCATCTCCTGCGCGGGGATCGCCAGGCGATCCTTGGGCGTCAGGGGAGTTGACCGGCCCAGGACCGCCGCCAAATCCCGGTTTGCAGCTTCGGCCAGTGATTGCGGGGTAACGTGACTCATGACGGCCTCCCCGCCCTGGCTTCGATCTCCGCCTCAAGATGACACTGGTGATGGGCATGATCCTCATGCTTGCGATAGGACTTCAGCCGCTGCATCATGTTGTCGAAATCAACCTGATGCCCATCAAACTCGGGGCCATCGACACAGACAAATTTGGTCTGACCGCCCACCGTCACGCGACAACCGCCGCACATGCCGGTTCCATCCACCATGATGGTATTCAGCGACACCAAGGTGTGAACGCCGAAAGGCCGGGTCGCCTCGGCGCAGAATTTCATCATGATAGGCGGGCCGATGGCCACCGCCAGATCCGGTTTTGGAACGCGTTCGCAAACGTCCTTCAACGGTTCGGTCACAAGAGCCTTTCGGCCATAGGAACCATCATCGGTACAGACTATGAACTCGTCTGCCAAAGCCCGCATCTGATCCTCAAGAATCACCAGGTCACGGTTTCGGGCGCCCACAATGACAATCAGTTTATTCCCGGCCGCCTTCATGCCTTTTGCGATCGGATGCAGGGGCGCAACCCCGATTCCACCCCCCACGCACACTACGGTGCCAAACTTTGAAATATGGGTTGGCTCACCCAGTGGGCCCAGCACACTTTCAACATGATCGCCGACCTTTTTGTCGGCGAGGTTATGGGTTGTTTTTCCCACCGCCTGAAAGATGATCGTAATGGATCCCTCATCCGGATCGGCATCGGCGATGGTGAGGGGAATGCGCTCTCCGAACTCGTTATCGAGTTGGAGAATGACAAACTGCCCCGGCAACCGTTCCCGGGCAATATGAGGCGCCTCCAGCCGCATCATATAGACATCGGCAGACAACTGCTGTTTGGTTAGTATCCTATGCATAGACCCTTTCTCTCCAGACTCCGAGCCGCTGATTATGACATTCCCGCCGCCCCGTCTCAAGTTTTGTCGCACAGTCCCTAAAACGGATGTGAATCAAGACGGGATCAGCGTCTTGAATTTTCGGTAGGCGACGTTCCAGCGGGCCGTGTCCTGGGGCTTGTACTCCCGGATCGGGAAGGATTCCCGGATGAGCGGAATGGCGTCCCGCATCGACTTGATCACACCCAATCCCATGGCCTGCACCATGCAGTTACCCGTCGCGGTGGCCTCTTCCGGGCCGGCCAGTACCGGCAACCCGATGGCATCGGCCGCGAATTGATTCAGCATGACATTCCTTGAACCACCGCCGACAATATGAACCACCTTGTTCGGCTTGCCCGTCACGTTCGTCAACAGTTCATTCACATGACGGTACTTGAGCGCCAGACTTTCATACACGACGCGAATATAGGTCCCGCGATCCACGGGAACAGGCTGCCCCGTTTTCCGGCAGAACTCGGCAATGGCCTTCTGCATATCCGGAGGATTGTAGAAACCCTTGTCGTCCGGATCCACAAACGCGGTGAAGGCCGGCGCCTCGCGCGTCCACCGATCCAACTCGGGCCACTTGATTTCGTGTCCGTCGGTATGCTGCCAGATTCGCTTGAGTTCCTGAACGAGCCAACTCCCCATGCAGTTCTTAAGCAAGCGGACGTTGCCGATGCCGCCTTCATTGCTGAAGTTATGATTCATCGCCTTGTTTGACGTGATGGCCTCCGGAACCAGTTTGCCCACCAGCGACCAGGTGCCGGAACTGATGATCAGCGCCTCATCCGGGTCATTTACAGGAGCGGCCGCAAAAGCGCTCGCCGTGTCATGGCCGCCCACGGCAATCAGGCGAGCCCGGTTCAGTCCAACCTGCTCGGATATTTCCGCATGCAGTTTGCCCACGACCGTGCCCGGCTCAACAATTTCAGGCAGAACCGACGCGGGTATCCTCAGCTTCCTCAAAATCTCGGCGCTCCAGGTCTTGGTATGGGCATCCATCAACTGCGTGACGCTGGCGAAGGTTGAATCCACCGACTTCACGCCGCCGAGATAATAGTAGAATAAGGATGACACAGGCAGGTAGAAGGCTCCCGGCTTCAACGCCTTTCGCCGGTTCAGCATGAACCAGTGCAGTTGATTGCTGACATTGAACGGCTGAAAATGGATTCCTGTCAGGGCGTAAGCCTTCCGGGCCCCCACCCTGGCGCGAACCTTCTCCACCATGTTATCCAGGCGATGATCGCGGTAGGCGTACATCTTCCCCATCGAATCACCCTCCGCCGTAAAGAACTGGCCGTCGGCGCCCCAGGTGTCAATGCCAATGCCGTCGAGCGTATCGGAGACCGTTCGTCGATATTCCCGAAGGCCCTTGACAAGGTTCTGGTACAGCAGGACGTCGTCCCAATAGGTCCGCTCTGTCAGAGTCCCGGCAGAATCTCCGAGAAAGAAGGACACCGATTCATGCGCAAACCGATGTACCTCCGTCAGTCGGAACGTCCCGTCCTCAAAGAGACCGGCAAAACACTTGCCGCCGGACGCCCCGAAATCACCCGCGAAAACACGAACCGTAGTCATCACACGCCCTCCACACTCCGCCTCATCTGATCCTGGTTACTGCAATCCCGGCTGATCGTATGGCCCTTCAGCGGCTGGATATGCTCATGCACGGCATCGATGATATCGCAGGCGAACGGGAGGAAGGCATCCTCCACCTCGTCCTGCGGGGTGATCCAGTTCCGGGCGGCCACCACCACGGGCGGTGCATCGAGGTCAGCAAACGCAAACTGGCTGACTTTGTTCGCCATCGTATG
>CAYHEL010000146.1:0-6611 GCA_964355415.1 uncultured Verrucomicrobiota bacterium
CTCGCCCGCTTGTTTCAACCAAGGATGAAATCAATGTACTCGCCCAGGAAAGCGAAGCGCACGGGACACTCTCCCCCCGTCAGCGAATCATGATCCGCCGCGTCCTCGAACTCTCCGGAAAAAAGGCGCGGGACATCATGACCCCGCGATCCCAAATGATCACCTTGTTTCCTCACTCCACCGTCAGCGACCTGGTTGCGACCCTGCGGCAGTCCGCCCATCCCCGCCTCCCGGTCTGCGAACCCGACGGCCGCCTCTTCAGGGGCACCATCAACTTCTTCGACGTCATGGCGGGTTGCGAAGACTGCACGGGCGGCATGATCGACAAGTTCGTGAGGCCGCCTTTGTTCATCAGCGAAGACACCCCCATCATGGAGATATTTTCAAAACTACGCCTTTCCCGTCAGGCCATGTGCCTGGTTATCAATGCCCAATCCGACGTCACCGGACTGATCACAAACCAGAACATCCTCCAGGAAATTGTGGGTAAACTATGAGTTCGCCCGCGTCAACAGAACCGCTGTGCCCGGCCTGCGAACGCTTCATCGGACGGGTCCTCCGGTGCCCTTACTGCGGCGAGGAAACCCGCCATCGCCGTTCCCTGTTAATCCTCCGCCTCGCCGCCTCGCTTCTCAGCGTCGGCGGCATACTGCTCCTCCTCGTCCCATGACCTCGGCGCCCCACATCAGTCGTCCCCTGTTTACAGCCGCGGCAATTCAACAACGGGTGGACACCATCGCCGATGAGATCGCCAGGGACTACGGTCAGGAGGACTTCTCCGTTGTCGCCATTCTCAAGGGCGGCTTTGTCTTTACTGCGGATCTGATTCGAGCCCTCTCCCTGCGCACCGTGCATCCCGTTGTGGACTTTGTGTCGTTCGCCAGCTATGGGGCGCACGCCGTGAGTTCCAGGCAAGTCACCCTGCGCCACGACCTGTCCCTTCCCGTAAAGGGTCGCCGCATTCTGCTGATCGACGATATTCTCGATACCGGGCTGACCCTCCAGGCCGCCAGGCAACTGCTGGCTGATCAAGGCGCCGCCGATGTCCGGATTTGCGTTCTGCTCGACAAACCCTCGCGCCGACAGGCCGCCCTCTCCGCCGACTACACCGGATTTCAAATTGATAATGTGTTTGTCGTGGGCTATGGCCTGGATTATGACCATCGTTTCAGGGAACTCCCCTATCTTGCCGTGTTAACCGAAACAGCGCCGCCATGAATTCCCCGGGCGACCATCTCCTGTGGGGTCTGTGGGGCCTGTCGTGCTACCTGATTCTCACCCGACTCCCGCGCCCGCCACGAACCGCCCCGTCTCGCAGGCAGCACCTCGTCTCGGGCGTGAGTTCCATCGCCGTTCCCGTGGGGGCCATTCTCCTCGCCAACATCCTCGTCTGGATCCTGCTCAGACGCCCGTCCATCCCGCTTGAAATGTGGCCCCTGATCATGGGGACGGCAATCGGAATTGGAATTCTTCCCGCTGCCTTTCAAACCTCGCCCTTCACCCATGCCCCGGCTCTGGAGTCCATTTCACGTTTCATGGCCGGCCTGGCGTGGGCGTCCTGCTGGAGTGTATCGCGGGAGGCGCTCGTTCAGGGCAATCCCCTATTCCTGCTCCTGGGCGCCGTCGGCGCTCTGCTCCCCGACACGCTCGATCAATGGGTGTCCCGATTCGTTCGGAGAATCGACATCCACATTGTGCCCGACCCCCTTGACCCCCAGCCGGCGCTGGTCGCCCAGGCCCTGGCCCGTGCGATAACCCGATGTCAGGACACCCGGACGACCCTTCGAATCGACCTGTATCCCGGCCAGGACAGAAACGGTCAATGGCAACGCCATGGCATCCGCCTGGATAATGTCGAAAGGCGGGTCATCGCCGCCTACAACGGAACATCGGCTTCCGCCTCGCTTCCTGTCGGCGTGACGAGCGACCACCCTTTCACTCTGAGAACCGGCGAGACGCCGCTTTCCCTCGAACTGGAACCCCTGCCTGACGGGCGTATTCAGGTTCATGTCATGCCGTGGCGCCGCGGCTGGAGTCATAGTCTGGCGTTTGTGGCCAGCCTCACGCTCATCACCGGTCTGGCCTTCGGGTTTGCAGGCGGCCTGATTACCGGCGGCGCCGCAGCCCTGCACCTCCTGATGGATCAGGCGGGGTTCACCGGTATCAAGGCCTTCTTCCCGTTTTCGCACCGTAGAACGACGGGATTGCAGTTGTTTCGTCCGTTCCGGAAAAGGGGCGGGGAAATAAACATGCCGCACCGAGACATTACCGAATCGTTTCTGAGGCGCGGATCCAGTTCGGCTTGAACGATAGAAATTCGAGGGACTCCGCGGGCTTGGCCCTTGGGAGGGCAGATGAGACAACCACGATATTGGTGACCATGACAAACCGTGACGGAGCTTCTGCGGGCGGGTGGCGCCGCGGCGCCGAACTTGGATTCGCGACGAGCAGTCCCACTCCAAAACCCACAACCAGCATGGCCGCAAGTCCCGAAAAAAACGGCCATGTGCCCCTGAAAACCCGTCCGCCCATTCGCTCAACAGCCCTTTCCGAAATGGCCGCAGGCGGGGAGGGAGGCTTCTCACTCCGAACCGATGCGGGCGGGTTTATGACTGGAACAGGATGTTTGGCCACGCCGATGGTTTGGGGAAGGTCCCCGATCAGATCGCCCAATCCGCGTCCCAGGGATCCATTCTTAAGCGGTGGCATGGGTAACCTCGGCGCCGGGTGATGGCGACTCAACGGCCGGTTGGGATGCACTGACAAAGGCCGGCGCCGCCATCTGGACGGGTTTTTCAAACGGCGACTTCAACCTGAAGCCCGCCTCGCCATCGTCCTCCTCCGCGCCGCCATGGCGCCGTCTGAGCAATTCGCGGGCCAGTTGCCGGTAGGCCACCGCCCCCGTACACAGCGGATTGTAGGTCACGATCGGTTTCCCAAAACTCGGCGCCTCGCTCAGTCTGACATTGCGCGGGATGAGGGTCTCGAACACTTTTTCGCCGAAATGCCGGATCACCTCCTGAACCACCTGTTGGGAGAGATTCGTCCGGCCATCATACATGGTCATGACAATTCCCTCCAGGGTCAGGCCGGGATTCACGCCGTTATCACTCAACTGCTGAATGAGTCGGGTCATCACGCTCAACCCTTCCAACGCGTAATATTCCGCCTGGAGCGGAATGATCACCGAGTGGGCCGCCGCCAGAACATTCATGGTCAGCACCCCGAGCGAGGGAGAGCAGTCGAGGATGATGAACGGGAAGCGGCCGGAGGCGACAACCGGGGCGAGCGCCTCGCGAAGGCGGTGCAGGTAATGGTCACCGCGGGCGATTTCGACTTCCGCCCCGGCCAGATCAAGTTCGGAAGGGATAATGCTCAAGTGTTTGACGGGCGTTGGTTTGATCAGATCCTCCGCCCGGGCCGCTCCGAAGAAAGCCGCATAAAGACTGGCTCCAGGCTCCTTGGGAAGTCCCAATCCGCTCGTGGCGTTGGCCTGCGGATCCAGATCCACAAGCAGAATCTCCTTGCGCTTTTCGGCAAGACAGGCCGCCAGGTTGATGGCCGTGGTGGTTTTGCCCACGCCCCCCTTCTGGTTGGCTATGGCGATTACAGTCGTCTGCATGTGTTCTTCTACCAGTTCGGTTGTTCGGGAAGCGCCGCATCAAAGTCCCGGAAGAGGGCCGCTTCGTAGGCCCCCTTGAACGTGCCCGCCAGAAACCGGTTCAGGGCCTCGTCATGAAACCGCTTCCAGGAATCGGCCTCCTTCCCCGGCACAATCGGGAAGAAAGACACGTTGTTGTCGCGCGCCGCCTGAAAATCTCCCTGCGCATCGCCAATCATAAGAATTCGATCCGCCTCATACTTCCCGCGGGTCGCCAGGGCGAGATGCTCGGCTTTCGTGCCCTGTTCCTGGCCGGCGATCAGCCGCACATAACGGATCAAGTCATGCTCCGCCCACTCACGCCGGAGCGCCTCCAGCGGAGTCTGGGAGACCACGAGGATGTCGGCTTTCGAGGCGGCCCTTTCAAGGGATTCTCGCACCCGGGGAAAAGGCGACACCCCTTTCACGACGGCCTCAATGGAGGCGTCAACCGCGTCAGCCCAGGCTAGCACCGTCCTCAATTCCTCATCGCCGGTTCGCTCAGCGAGCGAGCGCAGGGCGCTTTTGCTCAGCGTGGACTCCTCCTGAATCCACTGCCGCAACCGTCTGAGTTCGGGAACCCTGACCCCGGATGCCGCGACTTCCGGGCGTTGCGCCAGCAGGTTCAACACCATCAGAATGGCGGGGTATCGGTTCATCCCCCGGTATTTCGAGTACAGGTTCACAAAGGCCGTGGCATCCCGGACGCATCCGGCCACCGGTTCCAGCCCGAATTGTTTGATCGTGTTCGGACAGAAGCATCTCATCTGCTTGATGGTCATGGTGTCAAAGACACATCCATCGGAATCCACACCGATAAAAAAACCGTGCCGGGGCTCCAAACCGGTGAGTTCGTTCACACAATCCGTCATAGTGAACCCCGTTAACAACCCCGTCGATCAGCGTTTGACGCGTGCGTTTCCCTGCCAGATGCTCCAGACTTGTTCCTCGTCGGCGGGCTGGCCGTAGTCCGTAAGCAAGGTGGTCGCCAGCGCTCCGCTGGCCCACCCGAACTGGATCCACTTTTGCGGTTCCCAGCCCTTGAGGATGGCGTAGAGCAGGCCGCCGACGAAACCGTCTCCGCCGCCGATACGGTCGAGCACACCGATTTCCCGCGGTTCCACCACATACCATTCGTCGCCTGCGGCCATCACGGCGCCCCACAGATGCTGCTGGGAGCTGACCACCTCGCGCAGGGTCGTGGCAAAAACCGAGGCGTTCGGATACGCCTTTCTGACGCGTTCAATCATTCCCTTGAATCCGTCAATCTTGGCGGCCAGTCCCTTCCCGCCTGCTTCCGGTCCCTCGATTCCCAGGCACAGTTGGAAGTCCTCCTCATTTCCGACCAGGATATCGGAGACACTGGCAATTTCATTGAAGATCGAGCGCAGTTCCTTCTCGCGATTCTTCCAGAATGTGGCGCGGTAGTTCAAATCGAACGAGATGCGGGTGCCATTTTTTTTCGCCGCGCGGGCCAGCGCCAGACAGAAAGCGCCCGTCTCCGGGGACAGGGCGCCGACCAGACCCGACAAATGCACAATCTGCACGCCTTCCCGGGCAAAGATCCGATCCAGGTCGAAATCCTTCACATTCAGAGTGCGCCCGATCTCCCCGGCGCGGTCATTATAGACGCGCGGCCCGCGGGAGCCGCAACCACTGTCGGCAATGTTGATCTGATGCCGGTAACCCCAGGGGCCTCCCTGCTCGACTTCTTTGCCCTCGAACTGCATGTGCCGACCCGCCAGATTGTCCTTGATGATCTGCGCTATCGGGCTGTCCTTGACAAAGGTGGTCAGAATCTTGACCGGAAGCCCGAGGTAGGAGGCAATACTTGCGACATTGGTCTCGGCGCTGGTGGCCTGCATCGTAAACGTGTTGCTGCAATGCACGGGTTGACCGTTCATCGGCGTCAACCGAACGCCCATGCTGGTCGGAACAATCAGGGAATACTTAGTGTCCTTACGTAACTCCATCTTCATTGATGTCTCCTTATCGTGATTCAATTTTCGTAACGGAAAAAAACCTCATCCCTCCCGGTTTTTCAAAACCCGGGCGGGAAGACCGACGGCGATGACTTTGGCGGGCAAATCCCCGTTGACCACGGCGCCGGCCCCCACAATGGTTCCCTCGCCTATGGAACACCCGTCCTGAACGATCACGCCCGCGCCAATCCAGGCCTCGGCCCCGATGGAAATCCCGTGCGCGATCCGCTTCTGATCCATGACCGAGGCGTCAGAGCGCGAGAAATCATGGCCGCCTCCAACAATATAACTGTAGGCGGCGATCAACACTTTTCGCCCGATTTCAACCCGGTTGGAAGAGGCAATGTCACAGTTGAATCCGATGTTCACATCGTCCCCGATCAGGATGTCGCCATTCTTGCAGTGCAAAATGGTGTTCCGCCCCAGAAACACACCCGATCCGATGAGGATCCCGGCATTGGAGTCGCCCTTGGCATCGAGCAAACAGTTGTCATCAATCACCACATTGTCACCGATCATGATCTTTTGGGGATGGCGAAGGACTAGATTGGCTCCAAACACCACATTCCGGCCGCACTTGCCGAGAAGGAACGGGTACAGGACTTTGCGCAGGGCCAATCCCAGCGCCCCAGGGATTGTGGAGCACAGCAGGATGATCGCCTCGTATTTTAGGAGCGACAACCAACTCCCCCGCCCAATAACCAGGGCGAGGTATTTTCGCATCGGCGACACGTTACTGTTCACCAATTGCCGCTGGATGTCCAAAATATCACGCGGTTCCGTCATAGGCCGTCATACTGGCAAGTGACCCGCCCGCCGTCAAGCGCGGGGAAGCCGCCTATCAGGCAGACGCATCTCATTTCAAAACCTATTTTGACAGAACCAGAACTAGAGTGATGTTTACCCCTGGCTGGGATTAGCCCGGCGCCCTTGACAGGACGGTTCAATTATAATAATGAGTGAGTACTTACTTATTCATAAATAGCAGA
>CAYHEL010000147.1:0-6582 GCA_964355415.1 uncultured Verrucomicrobiota bacterium
CCACCACTGCCCGAGATCGACAAGGCAGATTAACCCCGCCTTCCGATAAACAAAACGCGACTCGTGAATGATGACCCCGCAATCAACCTGGCGATCCCGGATGTGCGCCATGATCTGATCGTAAGGCATGAATCTTTTCAGTCGCATCCCGGGCGCCCATAACTGCAGTAGCAGGTGCGCGGTCGTCAGTTCGCCGGGAATCGCCACGCGGCATGCGGGCAAATCGGCGTCGCGGATCGGGTGTTCTGCAATCAGCAGGGGACCGCACCCGTACCCCAGGGCCGCCCCGACGTTGAGGAGTTGATAGTGATCCCGGATCAGAAGATAGGCGTGAAAGGAGACCTTCGTAACATCATAGGTCGCTTTGAGCGCCAGGCGGTTCAGGGTTTCGACATCGTGAAGATGCACGTTGATCTCATAACCTGAGGACGAAAGGCTGCCTTCTGCCACGTCGCAGAACATGAAGGTATCATTCGGGCAGGGGGAATACGCCATACTCAGGGCGGTCATCAGCGGTCTCCAAATATGGGGGCCGTCTCGACCTTGCGCACTTCGTCCTGACGACGGGTGTCATTCCATCCGCACTCGGTTGCCATGATTCGGGAGGCGGCCTCAAGCGCTGCGGGGGCCGGACGTCCGGCTGACCCGAGATCGGTTCGGCGGAAAACGGCGTCGGCCAATGTCACGGCCATTTCCTGCCGGGCGGCAAACGCCACCTCGGCGCCGATGACGGTTGTGGAGGGGGCCAGAGGAGCGAGTAGTTCTGGTTGGGATTGTCCGAGTTCAAGCACGGATTGAAGTTCATGGCCGTAGTTATAGACCAGATGCTCGACAACAGCGGGCGACAAGCGACCCGACTGAGTTGTTTGGGTCTGATTCATAAAGGCTTTGAAATCAGAAATCGCGCCGCCGGGGAGGGGACGTCGATCTGAACCGGAAACCCTCTGGCGACGCCCCAGATGAGTCAGGACATGGCGTAGAGTCCGTGCGGCGACATCGCGCGCAGTCGTGTATTTCACGCCAACGACACTGATCAGTCCCTCAATGGAGTCGGTTCTTGCATGGTTGATGATGGAGAAATGGTTGGCGAGAACCGGTTCATCGTTGACCAGCTGATTGTGCTTAACGGGCAACAAGCCCGGCAAAATGGCGGCCACGTCACTCCGTTTGATATCCGCCGCCGGGTAAGCGTGGGATAGGTCGGACAGGAGGATCTCAATGTCACGCTCCGTGACGTTCAGGGAGTCGGCCGGTTCGGTGTGCGGACGGTAATAGGTTCCCGCGAGGGTTCGACCTCGCCAGGGCATGAGAAAAAGCAGGCGTTGGGATTCACCTGCCCGGCGGCGGAACGGGAGCCCAGCCGAGGAGGAGGGAAGGAGTTGGCGATTCAGGACGACGTTCATGCCCAGCGCAAGACCGGTGACGGGATTGGCGGTCCGTTTGCCCAGAAGAGCCAGGACTTCATTGACCCAGGGGCCGGCGGCATTGATGACCAGCTTTGCAGGGATATCGAAATCGCCGTCTCCCCGTTCGTCGTGAACACGAACACCTGTGACACGGCCGTCAGATTGATGAAAGCCGGTGAGTTTGACATAATTGGCGGCGACGGCGCCGACCTCCACGGCATCGCGAACCATGGCGGTAACAAGGCGCTCGGAATTATAGGTGTAGGCATCGTGCCAGGAGCAACCGCCCGTGAGGCCGGAGGTTGACAGGCCGGGAACGAGTTCACTGATTGTCGCGCGTGAAATCAGACGGCCTGCGGGGATATGCTTTTCCCTATCACTCAGAACGTTCCGGTCACAACTCAGGATTTCATTCAACAGGAGTCCGCAGAACATCACCCCCTGGCCCTTCATCAGGTGGCCCTGGGTGGGCATGAGGCAGGGGAGGGGATGCACGAGATGGGCGGCGGTTCGCAGAAAGGCGCGGCGTTCAACCACCGAATTTCGCAGGCGGAGAATGTCAAACTGCTGGAGGTAGCGCAGTCCGCCGTGGATAATTTTTAGACTATTGGCGGAGGTGGCGGAGCAGAAATCGCCTTTTTCAATAAGAGCGGTTGAGAGTCCGCAGAGCGCCGCCTCGCGAGCCAGGGCGGCGCCGTAGATGCCGCCACCAACCACCAGAACGTCATGCTCACGGTTTGCTAATTGCTGTACATTGCGCTTCATGGGAAAGCGGCATCATATCCAGGCACGGTGGCGGGCTCAAGTCAGGAGTTGACTCCCCTCAACCGTGCAAATTCGCCTTTGACCTGGCCTGGCCGCCGGACTCTGCGCATGTCGCCTTTCGAGCATCAGAACCCTGCGAATTGTCGGAAGAGGAGGAAATAAACTATTGACATATTACGATTCATGAATATTATAGGCGGCGAATGAAGTGGGAAAGGAGTTCGATGATGAAGGCAACCTTGAAAATTCTGTGGCCGACCCTCGTACTAGCCGGGGGAGTGGTAATCAATGTCGGCGCCGATGCGGTTACGCTGGATGAGTGTGTAATAACCGCGCTCAAGGCAAATCCGGACGTGAGAGCGGCCTCGGCGCGCCTGGAAGCGGCCCGTGCCGCCGTCAAGGAGGCGACCTCGGCCTATTATCCCCAGATCGGGATCGCCGGGAATTGGGCACGGACCGATAACCCGCCCCAAGCGTTCTTCATGTCCCTGAACCAGCGCCGGGCGTCGCTCCAGAAGGATTTCAACAATCCGGATGACACCGAGAACGTACGCGCCAGTGTAATAGCGCAGTGGAGGCTGTATGACGGCGGCCGACGTGAAGCGGATCGGCGGGCCTCGTCTCTGGGTAGTCTGGCTGCAGACTATGCCCTGGCCTCGGTACGCAATGACCTGGCGTATCAAGTTACTCGCGCCTATTATGGCATTCTCGAAGCCCGTGATTTCACGATGGTGCGCGAGGAGTCCCTCAAGAGCCTGACAGAAACCCTGCGGGTCGCCACAGAGCGGCATAAGGCGGGGGCTGCCCTGAAAACCGACGTATTGAACACCGAGGTCGCTGTGTCACAGGCACAGGAAGATCTGATCCGTGCCCGGAATGGAATCGAACTGGCGGTGGCGGCGCTCAACACGGCAGTCGGCCGTGATATGCTGACGACGGGCGACGTTGCCGCCTTGCCGCATGCTCTTCCCTCACTGGGTACGACTAACGCCGCGACCGTCACGGTAGAGAGGCGTCCCGAGTGGGGTTCCGTTGACGCCCAGGTTCGGCAGGCCGAGGCGGGCGCAGTCCGCGCCCGCCGCGAGTTGATGCCCACTGTCAGCGCTTTCGGGTCGCTGGATTGGGATCGTGAAAAGTGGAGCGACAGTCCCGAGCGGAGTTATCTGGCCGGGGTGTCCGTTGAACTGAATATTTTTGATGGATTCCGAACCCGCGCCGGGGTGGATCGCGCTTCCGCCGGGGTGGTGGCCGCACGGGCGCAAGCCGACAAGTTGCGCCAGGCTCTCAGACTCGACCTGCTACAAGCCCGCTTGAACGAGCAGGAGGCCCGTGAGCGTCTGGTCGTGGCGGGAAAGAGTGTGGCTGGCGCGGAAGAGTCGGTGCGAATCACCCGCGAGCGCTACCGGCAGGGGGTTGCAGACCTAAACGACCTGATGATGGCGGAGGTGGGATGGGCCTCGGTTCAGGCAAGGAATACCGCCGCCCATTATGATTGCCTGATGGCGCGTGCGAACGTGAAGCGGGCCGAGGGAGCGTCACTGGGAGCGGGCACAACAGAGTTGCGGCAGGACTGAAATGAAATCAGAGAGGAAGGATGAACCATGAGTGTCACAAAAGAGCGTTTGAAAATGATTCTTGGAGCGTTGTGGAGGCCGGTGGCGGGACTGCTGGGGTTGGCGGCCCTGGTGATGTGGTCCAGCGGCGTTTTTGAATACAGAGTGGCGCCCGGGATCGTGGAGCATGGGGCGGGTTTCGTCCTGCCCGACGGATCCAGGACCGTGGTCGCTAAAATAAGCCGATTCGCCTCCCCTGTGGAAGTGGTCGGGTCGGTGGCCGCCGAGCGGTGGGTTAACGTGAGCGCCCGACTCCCCGCCACAGTCATGACCATGACGGTCAGGGCTGGCGATGTGGTGACCAACGGGCAGGTGCTGGCCACCTTGGATGATCGTGACCTTCGTGAGCAGGTGGCGATGGCCGAGTCTCAATTCAATCAGGCAGAGGTGGAGAACAGGAGAACCCTCCAACTGTTCGAGAAGGGGGCCTCGACGGAACAGGCGAAATTGGCGGCCCAGACCGGTCTTGATACAGCCCGGGCCCGCTTACAGCAGATGCGCGTGTTGATGAGTTACGCCGTGCTGACCGCGCCGCTTGACGGGATTGTGACGGATCGCCGGTTTGAGCCCGGCGATCTGGTGGCGCCGGGACAGACCCTGTTATCCCTCTATGATCCCCGTGACATGCGCTTCGATGTCCCGGTTTCCGTGCGGCTTCTGCCGCGGTTTGCCCTGGGCCAGGCAGTCTCGGTGGTACTGGAGAGGGTAAGTCAGCCGATCAAAGGCACCGTACGTGAAATTGTGAGCGACGTGGATCCGCTCAGTCGAACCCAGAAGGTGAAAATCCATCTTGAACAGGCGGGCGGGGCCATTCTGCCCGGAACCTATGGTCGTATTGCGATTGAGGGTGATTCCCACGAGGCCCTGTGGGTGCCGGAATCGGCCATGTATCGCGTGGGACAGCAGGAGTTTGTGCAGGTCGTGTCGGAAGGCCGTGTGACCCGGCGCATTGTGCGGGCAGGAACCATTCGGGATGGCCGGATCGAGATCCTGTCGGGCCTGGGTGACGGTGAGGTGATTCTGGTCGAACCCGTGAAGGAGGGTTAAGCCATGGACGAAAAGCTGTCTTTTATGGGGCGGTTGGTTGACGGCTTCCTGCGGGGCAATCTCGCCGTGTTGCTGATGATCATAAGCCTGGTGGCGGGAGCCGTGGCGTTGGTGGCGACGCCCCGTGAGGAAGAACCCCAGATTGTTGTTCCCCTGGCCGACGTGATGGTGGCATACCCCGGCGGCAGCGCCGAAGAGGTTGAGCGGCTGGTGTCCTCACGCCTGGAGCGACTGCTCTACCAGATTGACGGTGTGGAATATGTGTACTCCATGTCGCGACCGGGCATGGCGGTGGTGACGGTCCGGTTTTTTGTCGGTCAGGATCGTGAAGCCAGTCTGATCAAGTTGTACAACAAGATCTTCCAGAATATCGACAAAACCACGCCGGGTATTACCGGCTGGGTGGTCAAGCCGGTGGAGATCGATGATGTGCCGATCATCAATGTGGCGTTGTACAGCGGTCGCTATAATGAGTCCGAGCTCTACCGTGTGGCGGAAGAGGTGGCCAGTCGTCTCCAGCATGTCGAAAACAGTTCCCGGGTGACGATTCACGGCGGACAGAAACGCCAGATTCAAGTCAGCCTTGATCCCGAACGGCTGGCCGCACACGGAGTGTCACCTTTGGAAATCGCCGGGGCACTCAAGGGTGCCAATGCCCAAATGGCCCATGGATCGATTCAGAAAGCCGACCGTGAGATGGCCATTGAAACGGGAGCCTTCCTTCGCAATGCCGGTGACGTCCGCAATCTCATGGTGGGGATGCATGGCGGTAAGCCGGTCTACCTGCGTGATGTGTCGGTGGTTACGGATGGCCCGGAGGAGGCAACCTCGTATTCGCGCATTGGATTCGGCCCTGGGGAGGATCGAATCCAGAAGGGGGGAAGACACACTTCTCCCATAACCAATAACCGGGAACACTTAACCAATAACCCTATACCCTTCACCACATTTCCGGCCGTCACCATTGCCGTCGCCAAGAAAAAGGGAAGTAATGCGGTCTGGGTCGCGCGGGATATTGAGAAGGTTTTGGAGGGCCTGCGGGGCGGGATCATTCCCGATGATGTGACGGCACGGATCACGCGTGATTATGGCGCGACGGCCAACGAGAAGGTCAGCAACCTTCTGGAAAGCCTGGCCATCGCCATTATCACGGTGATCGGGCTGATCGCCATGGCGATGAACTGGCGGGTGGGCCTGATCGTGGTGATCGCCGTACCCATCACCTATGCGCTGACGCTGGTGGTAAACTATCTGGCCGGATACACCATCAACCGCGTGACTCTGTTCGCGCTGATCCTGGCATTGGGGCTTCTGGTGGACGACCCGATCGTGGGAGTGGAGAACATCTACCGGCACCTGGCCATGAAGCGGCTGCCGAAATTGCAGGCGATTTCGTTCGCGATGAACGAGGTCATGCCGCCCCTCGTGCTGGCAACCCTGGCCGTGGTGGTGGCGTTCCTGCCCATGTTCTTTATTACCGGCATGATGGGACCCTATATGCGTCCGATGGCGCTGAATGTGCCGCTGGCGATGCTCAGTTCGCTGATTGTGGCTGTGGCCATCACGCCCTGGCTCTCGAGTAAAATCCTCAAGGTGGATGGGCGCTCGCATGAGGAAGGAAACATCCGGGAGACCAAGACCTACCGGCTTTACGCCAGGGTGATGCGGCCGTTGGTTGAATCCAAATCCAGGACCTGGACGCTGGTGGCGATCATCGGGTTCCTGTTCGCCGGATCCATCGCCCTCGCACT
>CAYHEL010000148.1:0-6467 GCA_964355415.1 uncultured Verrucomicrobiota bacterium
CCTGGCGTGGAGGTTGTTGTCATGGCACGACCGACCAAGAGCCGGGCGCTGTATGCGCAGATGGCGGGGCGCGGCACGCGGCCGGCGGATGAGATCGCCCACGAACTCAATGATCATGAATCGCCCGAGGCCCGCCGGGCGTTGATTGAGGCGTCATGCAAGCCGTCGTGCCTGATCGTGGACTTTGTGGGTAACAGCGGCCGTCACAAGTTGATGACCTCCGCCGACATCCTGGGCGGCAACATGAGCGAGGAAGTCCGCGAATTGGCGGTGGAGAAAGCCCGTAAGGGCAAGCCTGTCCGGATGAACGAGGCGCTGAATGATGCCGTGGAAGAGATTGAGGCCGATAAACAGCGGGAGACGGCGCGCCGGGCGAAGTTGATGGCCCGCGCCAAGTACACCGCCCAGAAGATTGACCCGTTTGACGTGTTCCAGGTTCATCCGGTCGCCGAGCGCGGCTGGGACCGGGGCAAAAAGCTCAGTGATGCACAGGCCGCAATCCTGCGCAAGCAGGGCATTGAGCCGGATGACATGCCCCACGGGCAGGCCCGGCAGATCCTGAACGAACTCTTCCGGCGTTGGGATGCCGGGATGTGTTCATTCGGCCAGGCGAAGATCCTGCGCAAGCGCGGCCTGCCCACCGATGTCACGCGGGAGGCGGCAGGCCAGATGATTGATGAAATAGCCAAGAAAGAGAGATGGAAACAAAAATGAAAAGGATGAATTGTAACATGAGTCACACACCAAATATCACACGAATGGATGACGGCGCAGAGATGACGTTGATTGAACGCGATGAACTCGCACGGCTCCGGGCGGATCTTGAAGCCCTGAAGAAGAAAACAATGGACAGTGGGGCCGAACTGGAGACCCTCACCATCAAATTGCTGGCCTTTACCATCGTGTGGGATGCCTCCGTGGCAAAGGGAATAGAGATCCCTCCGGAGACTAATGCGATCGATCTCCTTTGCAGTTATGTCATTGATTCACACAAGCAGAAGGCAGGCAAGATAATAGCCGATTACAACAGGAAAAATGGGCAATGACCACCTGGCAACGAGTCTCACGGCAACACCCCTGCCCCGTTTGCGGGAAGCACGATTGGTGCGGGATAGCGGCGGACACCGGCGCCGTGTGTTGTATGCGGGTGCAATCGGACCGGCCTACCGGGAACGGGGGCTGGCTGCATGGCGGGTCTGAACGGCCAAGCCCCCCACCCCGCGCCCCGGCGCCGGGCTACGAGCCGCCGGACTTTAACGCCGCCCTGTGGTGGCGGACCGTGCGTCATGTCGCCCGGTGGGATCCGATGGAGGCCTGGGCGACACGGCTTGGGTTGCCCATTGAAACCCTGGACGTCATGGGCGGTTGCACCCTGGGCGCCATGCTCGCCTTCCCCATGTATGACGGCACCGGCGAGGTGTGCGGGATCCGGACGCGGAACCGGGACGGATCCAAGCGGGCAGTGACCGGCAGCCGGGCCGGGGTCTTCTTGCCAACCATTCATGACCCTGACGCGAAGCCGGTTATCTGCGAGGGGCCGACCGATGCGGCTGCAGCGTTCGCTTTGGGGTACTACCCGATTGGCCGGCCGTCATGTACCGGGTGCGAACGGCATGTCGTGGATACGTGTCACCGTCTTGGAATCAAGGAGGTGACACTTTGCGCCGATGCCGATGGGCCGGGGATCGCCGGGGCTAGGAAGCTCGGCGATGTGTTGCAGGCCGCGAAGATCAGCGTGTGCATGGTGACCCCCTGCGGTCACAAGGATTTGAGGGATTGGTTCAAGGCCGGCGCCACGCGCGACATGGTTGACGCGCAGTGGTCCCAGGCGAAATGGAGGGGATAAATGGCTGGGTATTGGATTCCGTGGGAGTTTGGTTTATCGAAAAAGCGGGAGGTGATGATCATCGCCCGAGTGTTGGGCGTCTCCCGGAGGGAGGCGGCCGCCATGTGCATGGAGATCTGGGAATGGGCGCAGGATCAGTCCGTTGACGGCGTGGTACCGGGCTTCACCGCAAGTGATGTGTCCGGTGCCACGGAGATCCCGGGCATGGGCGAAGCCATGCTTGGGGCCGGGTGGATCGTGGAGTCCCAGAGCGGGATCCAGTTTCCGAACTGGGAACGGTTCAACGCCAAGAGCACCAAAGCCCGGCTCCTGAACGCCGAGCGACAGCGGCGTTACAAAAGTAACGCCAAGGTAACGAACAGGTAACGCCGAGGTAACGTAATAGTAACGCACAGGTAACGAAAAAGTAACGGGGCAAGCGTTAGAAGTAACGCTTATCAGAAGATAAGATATTGTCAGGGGGTGCCGCGTAAGGCGTAACGCGTAAGGTGTAAGGATAACCCCCACCTCCTACCCCCCCGACCGAAAAAGGAAAACCATGGGTATCAAGATCGAAGACCTCCCCCTCAGACTCCAGGCGCAAGTCCGGGCGCAGCTCGCCAACGACGCGAGGCCGGCAGGATGCCGGACAAGCGGTTCGGAGTCTGCCCCTACCCCGACACCCGCCCCGGTCGTCGATCGCGTCACGCGCGGGCAGCGCGAGCCGAACAAAACGGAAACCGATTACCGGGCGACACAGCTTCGCGGGATGGATGCGCGGTTCGAGGCGCTGACCTTCCGGATGGCGAACGGGCACCGGTACACTCCCGACTGGGTCGTCTTCCACGACGGGAGGCCGGTCGCCTGCCACGAGTGCAAGGGCGGGTACGCCCTGGGAAGTCAGCAGCGGGCAAGGTTGGCGTTCGACCAGGTGCGCGTCGAGTTCCCCTGGATCCGGTGGGTGTGGGCGGTGAAATCAAAAGACGGTTGGAAGGTGGAGGGTTAAGCCATGGAGTGCCATCGTTGTCAGCATCGTGAGGCGATTCGGAAAAGAACACTGGCGCGGGTACCGTTCGAGCAAACGCCGTGCTTCAAGTGCGAGTTGAAGGAATACTCGGAATTCACACTCGAGTACGACCCGAATCGGGAGACCGCTGCCCAGAAACCGGAATTCAGTTTCGAGGAACCTGAAGAGCGGTTACCGATCTCGGTGATGAGGGAGGCAATGGTCGAGTTCCTGCGCCTGCCACCAGAGGTCCGGGATGTTGTGTGCTGGCGATTCGCCGGGGTGTCGTTCAAGGACATTGCGGCACTGCAAGGGATCACCGTGGCCGGGGTCGAGGTACGGCTCTGGCGGGCGATGAAGAAATGGCCGTCACTGACGGCGCTGTTCGGGGAGAAGGCGGCAAAGCAATCGCGGCGAAAGAATTCGGAGCACAAACGAGAATGAAACGGCGACATACTGTTGAGGACTTGAGGCGGGAAGAGGATCTGATTTTGATCTGGATCAGGGACGTAACGGCCGCAAAAAGGGCACGTTTACGCGAGATTCGATGCAAATTGAATGGCGTTTTACCCTTGGAGATCAGGAGGAACCCGAAACGTGATTCCGGAGCAAAAGGCTGAAACACAGGCCTTTAGTACTCATAAGGGTCAATAAGGTGCAGAAGAAAACAGGGGCGGCGCGGCACACGCGCACGGGGGGCCCCATTGCCAGGTGGCAGTTGGCAGTGAGCAGCAGAAGGCGGAGATGAGGGGGGATCTGGGGGGAGAAGGGACAACGCTACCCTCAAGACCCCCACCCCTCAAGAGGGGGTACCCTCAGGAGGGGTGGGGGTTCTGAGGGGTGGTTGCGCCTGATGACTGCGCCTGATAAACCCCTTATTGCGCCTAATGCGCCTGATGGTTTGGGACATTGGTCGGAGACGAGGATGAGGGGGGGTCGAGGGGGAGAGAAGGGCAAATAAAAACTGTTAATGTCGATTGTTTCTTGCGGAGAGCTCCCCTATCCTACTTGCCTAACGAAAGGGGCAACGATGAAGAGACTCGTATTCGTAACCGTGATGTTACTAAGCGTGGCCGCAATTGCGGATGACATCACTACGCTGGATGGAAAAACGTACAGCAAAATAAGGGTCACTTGCTCCGACCCACTCAGCGTAACGGTATCTCACGCGACTGGGGAAAGAAGGATTCTGTTCGCAGAAATGGACGCCGAATTGCAGAAGAAATTCGGATACGATGCCGCCAAGGCGGCGGTTTACATGGATGAACTTGCGGCAAAACGTGTGGCGGGGGCTGTCAAACAGAGTATAGACACCGTAAAACCCATTGTTGAAACGACAAACGTAGCAACCCAAAATCAACCCGAGAAACCGACAACCTCAAAACCGAGAATTAGTAACGGACGTGCCACAACCGTTAACCCAAAGGGATTCTCCCTTCTCTCGCAAGGCATGACGCAACCCGAGGTGCGAAAGATCTTAGGGGATCCGGTCTCAACAGGAATGGAGGAGGATGGGTCGCCCCTTTGGGAATACAGGGAATACAGGTTTAGTTGGGCGACTTTGGCGCGCGAACAAGTGGGCGTGTATACCCTGATGTTCAAAAATGAAAAACTGGCGTCTTGGCGAAAAACTGATGGCCCCACGTTCAGGGCGATGTCCTTTTGACGGATGAACCGAAAACCAAAACAAGGCGGCGGTGGCCAGAGACGAGAATGAGGTGGGATCGGGGGCAGAAGAACATCAACAGCCGCAAATAACGCGCGCTGCTTATTGGGGTATTATTTCATGCCCTGATTATGAAACTCCTGATTCATGTCTTGGAGAGCGTCATTCATGATTGACTGCATCATGTACGGATAACCTCGCACATCATGACCAAAGCGGTAGTACAATCCCTGCACAATTTTTCTATCGAGGGCGTATTTCTTCTCCCATATTTTTCGCCCTGTGAGAACTTCTGTGACCTTGAGCTCAAGCGCGAGATCGTTCTTTGATGTGCCAGCGGGTAAACCAACGAACCATAGAAGTGGACCAAATGCAGAAAGACCATAAGTCCAGAGAGTTCCTTCATATGTAGTTGAGAGAATTTTTCCCTCAAGCAACAGTTGAGCCTTATCTTTTTCCCCACCAAATGTGAAGAACACCTCTTTAAATAAACCTGATTTTCTCATGCTATATGCCGCCGCCTTGGCGAGATCCTCGCTCGGGTCAAAATTAAATTCCGATATCGTATTGAACATGCGGGCAGCATCAGGACGTTCATACTCACAATATCCAAAGGGCATCAATGGAATCAGGTAAAGCAAATATGTGCTCGCCTGGTTTTTATCTCCGCGCATTTCCTCAAACGGAGTTACAGCTACATTTTTTTGGTATACAGGGCCATTTTCGAACTGAGTGAGATCGTTGACGTTGCCCGGATAGATAAATTTGGCAGTTGTCCCACATCCAGTTAACAGGACAGCCACAAGACCGAAAGTGAATGGGGCGAGTTTCTTGAGTATCATATCTCCCTCTTTTCTGCTGAATATGATCAAAGAGTACCATGTTGGGAAATGCGGTAAAGATGATTTCCCCCTGGAATGATCTGGAAGAATAACCCGGGCGGCGGAGCCGCCTCGGCACCGGCCGCGGTGACGCGGCTTCGAGTGAAGCGAGGGATTTCGTTGTCCGGCGCACACTGGTGTTGCCGATGACAACCTAGATGCGATGGATGATCACGGTGGCCTGAATGATTGCCGGCCGCCGGACAACACGCGCGTCTCGCAAGGGGGTATGGGGATCTCCCCATCCTTGTTTTGCGAGCGGCTCTTCCGCGCGAGGCCGGCAGCAATGCAAAACGGACGCGCCCGCCCCCGCGGGGGCGAAAAGGCGCAAGGGGGGCTAAGGCTACTGCCGCTGAACATGGGTGAGCTTGCGAACTCCTTGAAGGGTTGGGGAGGTGTGAGGAACCGAGCCCTCCCCTGCCCGACCAACGCGCCCGGCCCCTCGGGGGCCTTGGCGCAAGGGGGACAAGCGGCGGAGTGGACCGGGAACCCGAAGGGCGGCGGCGCGCGGCTCCGCGGGGGGAGAGGGGCCCCGCGGTTTCCCCAGCCGCGCCATAGAAGCCGCCGTGCCAGTGCCCCCTGCGGTTTCCCCCCCTTTGGTGGATTCGAATTTGGAGGGGGGATCAGGAAAGGGGGGTTTCCAAAGGGGGGAAAACTGAGGGGGGAACTGGCATTCCCGGGCCGCCCGCCGCGCTCTTTAGTGAGGACCCGCCCGAAGGGCGTCCAATGAACCGCCGATCAGCAAGAATTGTGTGGCGCATTTGGCCACACAGTTCTTGCCGGCGGATTACGAAAGGCGTTCGGAATGGCCGTCCAGCGACACGCGGGAGCGGAGCCGGGCAGCCGTCGCCCCCTTGGGGCAAGGGCTCCGACGGCGGGGCAAGACGGGGGCCGCCACAACTGTGTGGCGGACAACCTGCCGTAATCGGCAGGTGAACCGTCTTGCCCCACCGTGGAGCCCGCAGCGACCCGGCGGTCGCCGGGGCGGGCGCGGTGACCGGAACCGTGGACGCGAGGCGATGAGCGGACATTCGGAACGCCGTGGTGAACCCGCCCGTAGGGCGTCCGATGAGTGGAGGGGCTGGCGCG
>CAYHEL010000149.1:0-6428 GCA_964355415.1 uncultured Verrucomicrobiota bacterium
CAGGGATGCGTTCAGCATGGAAGGTGATGGGAAACGGACCGGCGGTTTTGACGATATAGGTTCCGGAGCCAGTGTCAAAGTAGCAAAACGAAAGAGGGGGGATGGCCGTGCAGGATGGATCCTGGGGAACAACCGTCTGTCGAGAGACGTGTTTGACCGGGAAACACGCCTCTTTCGCGACGATGGGGGCATACTTTTTCAAACAAGGGGTTCCCTCAATACCGGACATCACAAAGCGTTCGGGAATCCAGTCGCCTTCCACGGTCAAAGTCAGCGTGATGAGGTCGCCCAAGGCAATATCCAGAGGCGCTGCCGTGGCGGAAAATGAGTACTTGCCAACCAAGCCGGAGAAGCGGGGAGGGCGTCCCGTGACGGGCAGGGGACGAATCATGAGGGGAATAGGTTCCGTCGTGATGCGCACGGGACGCCGACTTTCCTGCGTCAGGAAAAAGGAACGGGTTGTTTGAATCAGGGTGGCATTTAATTGCGGGGCCAGCGCGAGAGGCCCGGCATGGGAGGCACGGGCCCATGTCCGAAATGGACGAACCTCATAGGTGAGCCCCTCAAGGAGTGTTGTTTCGGCAGGCAACTCCTCAAAGGAACGGACGAGGAGGTTGGTCGGCGCAGGCATCCCGCTTATGGAAACCTGCTTGTCAAGACTACCGCCGGCCACATAAATACTGAGCGTGAGTTGAAATGCTTCGTCGGCATAGATGGAATTCCGATCCGTCGTGAAGCGGGCGAACAAGGGCGGGGCCGACAACCCCGTGAGCGGGAGGCATAAAAGAAACAGGATCATCCGGCTCATGATGCCGGACAGAAATAAATGGCGGCTGTCTAATATCTGGCCAAATAAACGCATGTGCGGCATAATTGCCGCTTACTTTTGCGATGTCAATGGGGAGATTCATTTATGATTTTGTATGTGGTGATGGAAACAGCGGAAAAGTACCAGGTCGGGAACTGGCATCATCAGCGATTGGTTCTGGAAGAAACCTCGGGGGATGTATGCCTGATGATACACTACAAGCAATTGACTTTGCCTCTGCTGGCGGAACTTCGCCCGTTGGCCATTGTCTACAGCGGCGCCTCGACCCCGTTTGAGGATTACGATGTTCAGCAGACCCGGCCCTACAGGGACGTGGTTCTGAAATCGGATATTCCGCAACTGGGCATCTGCGGGGGGCATCAACTGGCGGCGGAATTTTTCGGATGCACACTGGGTGTGATGAGGCGCACCCGCGCCGGCGATGCGGATCACAACCCCAAATACCATCCCGGCGAATACAAAGAGTGGGGTGTTTATCCGGTTCATGTGCTGAAAAAAGATCCCTTGTTTGCGGGGTTGGGCAAAGTCATCCGGGTGCAGCAATATCACCGCAGCGAAATCAAAAAGCGATCCCGGGATATCATCGTGCTGGCCTCCAGCCCGGCGTGCCGGGTTCAGGCCTATCGCCACAGGAGCAGGCCTTTTTACGGTGTTCAGTTCCACCCGGAGGAATCAACCGAAACGTATGCCGACGGTTTCCGAATCCTGCGGAATTTTTTCACATGGGCTGTGACTCGACAGAAATAGTGGGTATATGGTAGAAGGAAAGTGTTCTGATCATTGAATGGAGACCAAACAGTCATTTCTCATGAATGAATCGTTATTATCCCGGCAGAGTCTGCCGAAGTCGCGTCGTGTGGTTGTAAAAATTGGAAGTCGTGTCCTGGTTCAGAAAACCGGGCGTCCCGAGCATCGCCGCATCCGGGCGCTGGTGAACGAAATGGCAAAACTTCACCAGGAGGGCGTGGAGGTTGTGCTGGTCACCTCGGGAGCGATCGGGGCCGGCATGGAGGCGCTGGGCATGACCTCCCGTCCGACCGCTGTGCCGGATCTTCAAATGGCGGCTGCCGTGGGACAATGCCGACTCATGACGGCGTACGACAAACTGTTTTCGGCGGTGCGCTGTAAAGTCGGACAAGTGCTCCTGACCCACGATGATTTCACCCATAAAATCCGCCTGACGAATGCGAGTCGAACCATTGAAAATATGTTGCGACACAAAGTCATCCCCATCGTCAATGAGAATGATGCCGTGGCGGATGAGGAAATCCGGGCGGACATCAAACTGGGTGACAACGATTTTCTCGCGGCCCTCGTGGCGCGTCTGATTCGGGCCGATGTGCTCATCATCCTCAGCACGGTGGATGGACTCCGCGCACCGGGAACCGGGGGTCGGACACGCCGGGTTCCGTTTCTGGAACGGGTGGACAGCCAATCCCTGGCTCTTGTGACAGGGCAGAAGGGAAACCTTTCCAAGGGGGGGATGGGATCCAAATTACGCGCCGCACAACTGGCCACGCAGTCCGGCAGTCATGTGGTGATCGCGGATGGACGGAAAATCGGGACGATCACCCGCGTCATGCGGGGATGTGATACGGGAACGTTTATCGTCGCCGCATGACGGGATCATGCAAGACAGGAGCCTCGTATGGGTCTGCACGAAGACATGTTACTTCTGGGTGATCAGGCGGTGGCCGCATCACGGGCTCTCGCCCGTTTGTCGGCCCGCAAAAAGAACGCCATTCTGCTGGGTATGGCCGACGAGATAGAAAGCCGCCGCGAGGCGCTCAAAGCGTCCAATTCAAAGGATCTGGAGGCGGCGAAGGCCTCGGGGATGTCGGGGGCCTTGCTTGACCGCCTGACCCTCACCGAGTCGCGGATCAACGGCATGGCGAAGGGGCTTCGGGACGTGTCCGGATTGAAGGATCCGATCGGGTCGGTCATTAGCCGGTGGATTCGCCCCAATGGACTGGAAATCGTCAAGACACGGGTTCCCATCGGGGTGATCGCCATCATCTATGAGGCCCGTCCCAATGTGACCGCCGATGCCGCCGGACTCTGTTTCAAGACGGCGAATGCGGTGATTCTCAGGGGCGGCAAGGAGTCGCTGCAATCGAATCTGGCCATTGTCGAGGCGCTTCAGGCAGGGGGTAAGAAAAAGGGGTTGCCGGAAAATGCCATTCAATTGGTGACGACAACGGATCGGGATGCGGTCAAGGAACTTGTTCAACTGGAAGGCCGGGTGGATCTCGCCATACCCCGGGGTGGAGAAGGACTCATTCGAGCCGTGGTCGAACAGGCCCGTGTTCCTGTAATCAAGCATTACAAGGGGGTTTGCCACACGTATGTGGATGCCTCGGCCGATCTGGACATGGCGCTCAGAATCTGCGAGAACGCGAAGTGTCAGCGCCCCGGTGTCTGTAACGCCATGGAGACGCTGCTGGTTCATGAGGCTGTTGCAGGCCCATTTCTGCCCCGATTGGCCGCCCGGCTGGGCGGTGAATTGAAGGTCGAATTACGCGGGGATGCGGCCTCGCGCGCCATCATCCCGTCCATGACGCCGGCGACGGAGGAGGATTGGTCGGCTGAATACCTCGACATGATCCTGGCTGTCCGCGTGGTGTCGTCCACCAAGGCGGCCATAGACCATATCAGCAAGTATGGATCCAATCACTCCGATGCCATTATCGCCAACGCTCCCGAAGCCCAGAGGGAATTTACTCAGGACGTGAATTCCGCCGCCGTCTATGTCAACGCCTCGACGCGTTTCACGGATGGCGGGGAATTCGGCATGGGCGCTGAAATCGGGATCAGCACGGACAAACTGCATGCCCGCGGTCCCATGGGTCTTGAGGAACTGACCACCTACAAGTATGTGATCAGTGGAGACGGGCAGATTCGGGAATAGGATCAGCGCTCCACAGTGCGGCGCAGAATGATCTCGAATTGGCGCAACATGACGGCACGGACATCCTTCATGGAGGGACATGTATCGCCGAGCAGGAGCGCCAGTGTTGTGACTTTTTCACCATGCAGGCCGCAGGGAACAATGGTGTTGAACCCCGCAGGATCGACCGTCACATTCAGACTCATGCCATGGGAAGAGACCCATTTTTTGAAACGGATCCCGATGGCGGCCAGTTTTCCCTGATCCGTCCAGACTCCGGTTTTCCCCTTACGCCGGTACGCCTTGACGCCGAACGCTTCCGCTGTCCGAATGGCAACCGATTCCAAACGGCTGACAAACTCGTGGGCATCGGCCTCGACTCCCGACAATTTCATGATGGGATAGAGGACGAGTTGTCCCGGCGCATGATACGTGATGTCGCCCCCGCGAGTCGATTCGTGCAGATCAATGCCCTTGTCCGCCAAGCCAGCCTGTGTCAGGAGCAGATGTTCATGTTTGGCTCGAATACCCAGGGTGATAACGGGGGTGTGCTCAAGGAGCAGGAGGGTGTCCGGTATTTCATCGGCCTGCCGTCTGGCGACCAGTTCATCCTGAAGCCGCATGGCCTCGAGATAGGGCACGGGCTTCGGAAAGGTTGTCACTCGAATGATCAATCGCCACCTGCCTTCTGCTCCCGGGCGCCGTCCGGAATACCAATCGATTCGCCGGTAAACTATCAGAGCCGGGAGTCGATGGGAAACGAATTGCATCGGGCGATTATTCAAGATAAGTTGAACGGATGAAATTCATTATCTGTTTTCTGTTGATGGGTGCGTTTTCGGCGCTGGGGTATGAGAAGCCAACCCCCCGTTACATTGAAGTTGACCTCACCTGGCGGGATGCGGTCACCCGGGCGGAGAAGACCGCAGCGGGGCAACTCTGGTTCACCGATCTTCCCCTGAAGGACGGAAAGGGCCTGAGTTTCGGCAAACTCGGGTATTTCAGTGGCATTAAATGGTTTGTCCCCAAGAAGCCCGGTGATATCTGGCTGGCGCGGTCCGCGGGATGCACCAATACTCAGACGTTCCTGCTGCATGACCACTACGGCGAACGTGTGATCGAGGTCTCGTTTGACCGGATCGAGGTGCTGCGCACGGCGGATTCGAAAATGGACAACCTGATGGATCAGGGCGCCAAGGCCCTGGTGGGTGCGACTCGCGGCAAGGTCGAAAAGCCTGTGGTCAAGGAGGTCGACTTGGGGGATTTGGAGACCGAGGAGAAGATGGCCGTCAGTTCCGTGGATGCCCGGGCCACGACAGCCGATGGCAAGTCGGTGGCGCCCTTGAGGCTGGCCACGGAGAAGGATATCGGGGTCAAGGAAATCCCGATCGGGGATCTGGTGAAGATTGTGTTCGGAGCGGCCAGCGAGAACCTCCCGCGGGAGACGTATACCGGGCGGTATATGGAGTACAGTCGCAGCGCGACCGGTGACGCGGGCCGGGTGCAGGTGGCGGCGGCCACGTTTTTCGGCGGGCCCGGCGAACGTGAGTGTTTTATGTTTGGTGATTTTCGACGTGACGACAGCATTGTTATGGCCGGTGGTTTTCTGGATTTGGACTTCGTGGATCCATCGTTGGTCAGGGTGTTGGGCTCCGACCCCGCGCGGGATGCGTACCCCCTGGTGGAGGTCATGAAGGCGAAGCGTAAGGTTATTGAGTCGTCCCGCATAACGCCCGTCCTGGTTCACTACAGTGCGGGATTGAAAGCGATCACGGAGGTGGTGCGTTTGCCATGGGGAGTCGGTATCCCGGCCTCCTGCGTCATGGCGGCTGACGAGGCCATCTATGTGGCTGGAATGGTGGGGCCGCATTTTGACACGTTCATCAAGGAGACCAAACTGGCGGCGACCATTCTGGCGACCGCCGAGGAGATCGTCTCCGCAGTGGATCATCGGGGGCGCCGTCGTCAACCGAATCCGGCGAGTGGGACGGCGAAGAACGGGCAGAAGCGGGAGTTGGGTCCGGACAGTTATATCATCAAGATGTCGCCGGACCTGCGCTCAGTCGCCTGGGCGATCCGGGTGCAGGATGGTGGCGTGAATATGTTCAAGCAGCCGAACGGAGGTTTGCTGGTGCGACGAGGGCTTGAACTGTATCATATTTCACCTGAGGGCGCTGTGACGGCAGGCGCGAAATTGGAGGTGTCGGGAGGGAGTATGGGGGTGTGCCCGAAGACGGGCGCCATTTATTTTGCGGGCAGTTATCGTTCGGGAACCGGTCTTGAACCCTATGTGAACCCGTACCTTTATAAGATGGATGCATCCGGGAAGATGGTGTGGACGGCCTACGGGTGGAGTGGGCCGATTGTCGGCGTGGATCAGTTCCGGCTTGAGGCCGATTCGTCGCTGAACAAGATCAGTGTGGCTGAGGATGGCGGTCTTTCGGTGACGGGTTGGTCGGATGGCGGCAATACCGTGCTGGCCTATCAACCCTATGATATGCGTATACCGGTGAAGTCCGGCGGGTTCTGCTCCTCGACGTGGGGGGCAAGGGGGGGGATGACCGTCCGGATTGCCACCCTGCTCAGCATGAATCCCGACACGATGGAAGCGTCGGCGTACACTCCCTATGTCGGGTATATTCCGACCAGCGATGTCCCCTCCTTAATTAACATCTACAACTCGTACCGGTTAGCCAGCGGAGAATTGGCTAT
>CAYHEL010000150.1:0-6411 GCA_964355415.1 uncultured Verrucomicrobiota bacterium
CTAGCGAAGCGGGTGGTGAATCCCTTCCTTCCCCCGCAAATACGCGTGTGCATTACACCAATCATTTGCGAGACACGACGCTAGCTTGCCCGACAAAACTGGAACCAGGCCTTCAACATCGATGGACAGGATAGGCAGGATACGATGAAGACAATAAGACGGGTGATTTGCGGGTTGACTGTGGGTGTTTGGGTGACGATGGCGGTGGCGGTTCCTGCAGCAACGAACGTTGTGCAATCGTCGGGTGCTGGGATCGACCTGCGCAAGCAAGCCCGGGCGTTTGAGCAATCGGGCCAGAGAATTAAGGCGGCGGAAGCGTACGAGTCGATCCTCAAGACAGACCCCTCAGCGCGAATGGTTCTGGCACCCAGACTTGTCGCCATCTACACGCAAGCAGGCGAGACGAATAAGGCTCTGGAATGGGCCCATGTCGTCATGCAAACCAATCCCGATCCTCAAGCCTATCTGGCCGGTGTCAACGCTATGCTCGGAAAGTACTCTGAGGCTCAGGGAATCCTGGAGGCAGAACTTGCCAAGACCAAAGAACCCCGGCGCAAGATGCTACTCAACTGGCAACTGGCAGACGTCCATGAGAAAGCGGGGAGGCCCGAGAAAGCCACCAAAGCACTAACCCAAGCACATGAAGCCGTACAAGGAACGCCGGACGAATCCGCCGCGCAACACCGTCTTGATCAGCACAACAGGAAACACAAGCCGCCGAAAACCGAGAGACCAATTAACATTGGAAGGTATGAGAGGAACCCAATCGACAATTGATCATGCAATGGACTGATGCCTCCGATGGTTCTCGTACCAACCGGTTCTATCGCATAGAATTGCAGGCACCATAAAAAAGCAAAACCGCGCGGCGGAAGGCTTATTGCGAAAAACAGGATCCGAAGACTCAACCGGGAGGGATGTATGAATACTGCAAACATGAGGAAGATAGGCTATTGGCTTTCGGTCGTTGTCATGCTCCTTGCCTGGCGCGTTGAGGCGCAATCGGGACCGCAGGACCACTTCGTTTTCGAGCCCAATCGCAGATGGGGAACTGCGGGCACTAATGATGGCCAATTCAACACGAGCGTTACTTCCTACGGTTCATCTTACGCCTTCACGGCGGGCATAGCCGTCGATGGCACCAACGTTTTCGTTGCTGACGTGGGGAACAATCGGGTTCAGGTTTTTGATAAGACCGGCGGCTTTATCCGGAAATGGAGTGGAGTATCGCTTCCGTGCGGTTTGGCGGTGGATGATACAAGTGTATTTGTCGTGAACCGTGGGTCTCATCAGGTGTCGGTTTTCTCCAAGGAGGGCACCTTGTTGAGACAGTGGGGGACGGGCGGCTCAGCGCCGGGGCAATTCAGTTCCCCGCAAGGGATCGCGGTTGATACACAACGCGTTTATGTCGCTGATACGGATAACCATCGGATCCAGGTGTTCGATAAAAACGGAACGTTTATCAAGATGTGGGGAACCCCTGGCGCGGTTGCCGGTCAGTTCAACAAACCGATTGTCGTGGCCTTGGATGCGCAATACGTTTACGTCTTCGATACATGGAACTCCCGGGTTCAGATATTTGATAAGGAAGGTAGTTTTATCCGGAGTATTAACGGCCTCCCAATCGGCGTGTTCTCGGGTGGAAATTGGGCCTCCTGTGCCTCCATGGCGGTCGATGAGCACAATGTGTATGTGGTCGTGGCGCAATATCTGGCGTGGGCCACCACATGGACGTTCTTTCAAGTCTACGACAAGAATGGTCAGTTATTGTATGCCTACGAGGATAAGAATGCGGTTAAACCTACGGGCACTTTACATTGGCCGTGCGGGATTGCCGCGGCAAATCCCATGTCTTTTATCATGGATCCAACCGTCCCCGGTGTCCTTCCGTTTCGTCGCGTTTTCAGGTCGTTGGGTACACTGACACCGAACGCGATCCCCCTGGTTGACGTTCTTTCGGTCAGGCAGCGCAATGGGGTGGCCGTTCTGGATGTTGACTATCTGGTCAATGATGAGAATGATTCAAACGTCACTGTGCGGGCTGGCGCCTTTGCGGTCGTTTCGAATGAGGTGCCGAGTCTGAAGGATTTCGTGCCGATGCGGACTTTTGTCGACGGAACGGCGGTCAATGCCGGGACGGGCGTCGTAACGCGTCAGGTGCACCGGTTGAGTTGGGATATGGCCGCCGACGGTATGGCCGCCAAAATTCCACAATTTGGCAATGTGAAGGTCTCCCTGATGGCCAAGGACAACCGCGGATTGATGGACTTTCATTTCCTCAATATACCCGCCATGACGCCGAATCCGGCTTTCAAGATTGATCGGACACCTTTGCAGCAAAGCGACTTCCTGCCCATCTGGTTCTGGTTGCTCGCTGCGGGTGACACGAACCTGAGCCTCACCACCGGTACCGTCTTCGGCGTTTCCGCACCTTATGCGGGTACTGTGCTGGCGCAAGGGACGAACACGACGGCTTCAGGACGGGCATTCCTCTTCGATCGACTCAATGTGCGGGAAGCAACAGCCAGTGAACTGAAAATTGCCCGGGAGGCGTCGACGACAAACAGGGTGAGCGAGTGGACGCCACGCCAGGAACCCCCGTGGACCGGCTATAAGGTGAACGCGTTCAATTTCGTAACGAGTCCCACCAACGGCTGGTGGGTTGTTCCTCTGACGCCTTGAAGGCAAAGAAAGCCATCTGCATGTGAGTTCGGTGCGACACAGTTACCGGGCGGCTTTTCCGCTACTACTGCTCCTCTGCGCGGAAGCAGGGGCAGTGTCGTTTAATTTTTTCCAAAACAGCGAACCCGTCGGGCTTGTTGCCAGTACCAATGTTATTGACGGAGGCGCCAGTGCAGCCACTGTCCAGGCTCCAGACCTGATTCAGGGTTATCGATTTGCTTATTGGAGTCTGAACGGAGTCATAAAACGTGACTTGTGCGGGCGGGCATTTAATCCGTATTCATTCACTTTGCTTGAAACCACCACGGCCACAGCGCACTACCTGCCCGCGGGTGAGGACGCCAATACCAATGCAATTCCTGATTGGTGGGAACTGAACTTCCACACGAATCTGTTGGTGGAGACGGTCGGTGATACGGATGCCGACGGATTCGATGAAAAGGAGGAGTATCGCCGGGACTATCATCCCAGTCTGAAGGATGAGATCTGCGAGGGTGGCATATCCATGAGTCTGGCCGGAGCGTCCCTGGTCATTTTCGATACCAATCTGGCCAGTGTCGCCGTAAGCAGTTCGCCTTATGGGGTGTACCCCGAGTCCTGTTTTGTAACAAACAAGAACATGCTGATCACACAAGCCGATGCCTTCGGGTTGACCAATGGGTACCGGTTTGCCTACTGGACCGTAAACGGAGTGATCCAAACTGATCTTCTGGGCCGGGCGTATGGCGGATTGTTCGTCAACCTGCAAAGCAACACCGAAGCCCGGGCGGTTTATGTTCTCCAAGCCGATGATTTGAACACCAATATGATTCCCGACTGGGTTGAACTCAATTTCTGTGGCGGGCTGGTGGAGTCGGTTACCAACGACGCCGACGGGGATGGATTCGATTTCCTTGAAGAGTATCGGCGGGACTATCATCCCAATTTGAATGATGAAATTCAGGAAGGAGGTGTATCGATTGCGTTCGCTACCCCTGCCTTTGCCATTATCAACACCAACCTTGCCAGTTATTCGGTGGGGAGTACGCCTTCAGGCTTGATCTCCCCCGCAAACCTGATCACCAATAAGGGAACCATGCTCCTCGCGCCGGATTCCTTTGGCGTCATCACTGGCTATCGATTCGCGTACTGGACATTAAACGGTATGATTCAGACCGATCTTCTGGGGCGGGCGCTGGGAACGCTCTCCTTTGCCCTGGGGAGCAATACGGCGGCGGAAGCGGTATTCATGCTTGAAGGAGTGGATGTCAACTCCAATGCGATTCCCGACTGGTTTGAATTTAACTTCTGTGGCGGGCTGCTGGCGTCGGTAACCAACGATGTCGATGGTGACGGGTTTGATTTCCTCGAAGAGTACCGGCGCGACACCCATCCCGGACTCAAAGACGATATTCAGGAAGGTGGAGTGTCGGTTAGCCACGGCGCTCTTTCCCTGACTATTTTGGATACGAATCTTTCGAGTGTTCTAGTCGGCAGCACCCCATTCGGTCTATATCCGGCCTCCAGTTTTGTGACCAACAAATCCGCGGTACTCACGACTAGGGATGTGTTTGGTGAAACAAACGGGTACAGGTTTGCCTATTGGACTGTCAATGGCGCGATCCAGACCGATCTGTTGAGTCGAGCTTACGGTGGGCTTACTCTTGCTCCCCGGAGCAATATCGTGGCGGAAGCCGTATTTCTGCCTATGGCAGACGACGTGAACTCCAACGGCATTCCCGACTGGTACGAGTTCAACCTCTGTGGCGGACTCTCCGGAACAACCAGCGGGGATCCCGACGGCGACGGCTTTGACTTGTTGGAGGAATATCGGCGCGACACCCATCCAAACCTCAAGGACGAGATTCGGGAAGGTGGGATTTCTTCCGCTTTCGGTCAAAATATGGAAGTTACCTTCAACTCTTTTCAGCGTGTCGGGAAGAGTCTGGCCGATGGGATTATGTCCGATTTCTTCAGCCTTCAACCGCCGGGTACAGGGACGTTCGCGATGGCGGGGGGCTCCTGCCCTGCGCTGGGGGACTGGGATGGGGACGGGGATCTGGATTTGTTTGTCGGCGGGCAGGGTGGGCAAATCCGTGTCTACGAAAACGCAGGCTCGCCTGGGGTGGCGAACTTCGTGAACCGCACCGCGAACTTCACCGGCATGGCGTCGTTGTGGACGGGAATCAATCACCCTGCTCCGGCACTGGGTGACTGGAATGGGGATGGGTCCGCCGACATGGCTGTCGGGGGTGATACCGGTGTGGTCCTGCTGGTCTCCTCGACCACCAATTTCCTTGCTCCGCAGCAACCGGCAATCACGAACTCCCTCAACACGGGCCTGACCTCGGCTATTCCGGCCTTCGTTGATGTGAACGCAGACGGCCGGCTGGATCTCCTTATCCTTACCCCGGCGGGGACTGTCAACGCCTACACCAACACAGGTTCCGGAGGCTGTCCTTTCTCAGTAGACTCGGTGATAAGCAATCTCCTCGGACTTGCCGTACCTGATGCGACGGGGATTGCTGCCGCGGACTTTAACGAGGACGGCTATCCCGACATTCTGATTTCAGATGTCGGGGGCAACATCTGGGAGTTTGATGGAGATGGGACTGGTCATTTCTCAATTAAAAACAAAGTCTTCGCGGGCAGCTATCGTGGTTTTGCCACACGGTTGAGTCTGGCGGCCGGCGATCTCGACGGTGACGGAGATCCTGATCTGCTTGGTGGCTATGTAGAAGGGGGGCTGGTTTATTTGCGCAACCCGGCCTCTAAACTGGTTATCTCGCCACCCAGCGTTACGCTTCTCGCCGGCCAGAGTGCGACATTCCATGTGCCCGGGAACACGAATATCACCTGGTCACTTCTCAAGACCCCGAGCGCTGGTACGCTGGATGCCTCATCAGGTGTCTACACTGCCGGGACCGTCGGTGGTTGCATCGACGTGATTCAAGGTCGCAACCCGGAAGGCTTGAAGGGGCTCGCTTATGCCAACGTCATCACGGCCGCAGACATGGCGCGAGCCGGGAAGGCGATTGTCATCGCTGGTCGGCGCAGCACGGATGACCCATTGTGGCCGACCACCGACTATCTCTCGCAACTGGGCTACAATACGTTGCTATACCGCGGTTTTGATCGTGGGGCTATACGCTACCTGAGCCCGGTGCCGAACCGTGACATGGATGGGAACGGGCAACTCGACGACATTGCCGGAGAAACAACCTATGCCAACGTGGCGCAGGTCTTCACCAACTGGGCGCAAAGTCCCGGTGATGTGTTTATCTACCTGGTCGATCACGGCGGGGACTCGTCGGGAGCGGGGTACTTCCGGCTCAATGCCGCCGAGGTGCTGACCGCCTCGAACCTTGATCTCTGGCTCGACCAGATGCAGGACCGGTACAGCAACGCGGTCACAGTAGTGATCGACTGCTGTTATGCCGGCAGTTTCCTTGATGAACTGGCTTATCACGGGGCGGCTCGCAGGACGGTCATTGCCGCTTGCGGAACCAATGAGCCGACCTATTTCGTCAGTGGTGGCCTGATCAGTTTCTCGGATGCCTTTTTCAGTGGTGTGATGCTGGGGTTGGACCTTGCCGACAGTTTCACCTTTGCGCGAAGTTCCGTGCAGGTCTATCAGGGAGCCATGCTTGATGATAACGGCGATGGGCGATTCGATGAAGGCAGTGACGGGAGCGTTTCGAGGGGGATTTCTGTGGGTGTGGCGTTGGTGGCGGGACGCGACATCCCGCA
>CAYHEL010000151.1:0-6322 GCA_964355415.1 uncultured Verrucomicrobiota bacterium
GTGCGCACCCGATTGCGGGCACCTTGCCGAGGTCGGTTGTGTTGCTGGCGCGGGGTCTAAGTGATCCGGACTTTGCTGACGAGGCGAGAACCATTCTATCCAGTATGAAACCACTCGACGCACGGTACGTCGTGCCTGAGAGTTATCCTGATTTCACGCCTGCCGTTGATCTTCGCGCGATGGCGAACGGGGCGGATGGGGTACAGGGACTTTTTGCCGCCGCCGTCCGCGTGGAGTGTCCGCGTGTTGTCCGGGTCTGCCACGGCGCTGTCGGGGAGGGTGTGACCGTGCATTTCTTCCTGGATGGCCTCGCGATTCCGCATGGGGGGTATGTGCGGATGGCGGCAGGCACGCACGTCTTGGCGATGCAGACGTGCAGCGGCCAGGTGCGCCATACCTGGCAATGGCCGGAACGCCGGATCGGAATCCGGTTCGACGAGATTAACGGGGAGGATGTGGCGGCCCTGACGGCTTGGCAGCGGGGGCGTTGGCAGGAAACCCTCGATGCCGCGATGTCCGACGAGCGCGCGACGCTGGATGGCATTGACATTGATCCCGCCACGGTTGTCGGGCGGGACGGCTTTATCCGTGTGGGTCGCAGCCGTGGCGGGCTGTGGTGGTTACTCGATGCGGAGGGGCGTCCGTTCTACTATCGAGCCATGTGTTCGGTCAATAATCGCAACGGGTACGGGGGGCGGCGCAAAGGCGACCCGGCGTTGTCGCCCGCCATGGCGCGGCATTGGATCCGGGGAATCAAGGCGCAGGGGTTCAATGGTCTTGGTGCGTGGACAACACGCGAGTTCTTCGACCAGGGCCTCTACTTCACGGAGATTATCGAGACGTTCTATGAAGGTCCGTATCTTCAGGAGGGGTCGTACCGGTACGGGGTTGTGCCGGACGTCTTTGATCCGGAATGGGCGCGTCGGCTAGACCTGAAATGCCGGGAACTGTGCGCCCCGCTGGCCGACAGCCAACTGCTGGTCGGTTACTTTCTGGATAACGAACGGGATTTTTTGATCACGCGGAAACCCGCAGGCATCACGGGGGCGGTGTATCGCGTGGGTGAGGCGACGGAAGAACGCCGTTTGGTGGTGGAAGCCGAACCCATCCAGAATCCCGAGAAACTGGGGTTGCTACAACTCGCGCTCAGCCTGCCTTCATCGAAACCCGCCGTTCAGGCGGCCTGGCGTTTCGTTGAGGATCGATACGGCGCCGACTTGGCCTCGCTCGGGGCCGCCTGGGGTATTACGGTGGCCTCGCGTCTCGCCTTCAACGAAATGACGATCAATGGCGAGCGGTTGATCTCTGATGCGTATCTGAATGACGAACGGGAGTTTGCGCGGCTGTTTCTCCGACGCTATTTCGATGTCTGCATCGGGGCCATTCGTCGATACGATCCCAATCACCTCGTGATCGGCTTGCGTTGGGCCGGGATCCCGGATGCCTTCGTCCTCGAGGAAGAGGCGCGTGTGTGTGACGTCATCTCGGTGAACCGGTATCGCGCGCATATGGCGGAGGCGTTTGATGCGACGTTCCGGAGTGTCAACAAGCCCCTCCTCGTGGGCGAGTGCGAGCCGATCAACGATTCCTTCCGATATGTGCGGGATCCCATCGAGCCGCCGGGTGGTTACGAGAACGAGACGGTGCGCAATGATACGCGGGCCTACGAAACGCTGAACCGTCTCTTCGCGCATCCGGGCGTCGTGGGGTACACCTTCTATGCGTGGAAAAACGCATCCCTGCATCCCGAGATGATGCGGTCTGTCCAGCAGGCCAACTGGCGCGCGGGGATCGTGCGCGCCCGGCGTGAACAGGAACCGGTTGCGTTTACCCCGCTACACGGGCAGATCTTTGTCATTCTGGTCGGACTGCCTCATGATATGGTCTGTCTGGGTTTCATGTGTCGGGAAGGCATGTGGGATCAGGCGGTCTATGGGGACGGCATTCGCGGGCGTGTAACGCATTTTCACGAGGCATCCGGGAGGATTTGCATGGAACTCACCTATAGCCAGTCCATCGGCATGTTCATGGGGTCTGCGTCCGAAGGCCAGTGCCGGATCGAACTATCCCAACGTCGTTCGGGGGAGTTGGTCGGCACGTTCACGGGAGTCTTTTCCGGGGTTCAGGCGTCGGGGGTCGCGTCCGCATTCCTGCACCGACCCCTCCCCAACCGGGAGTTGTGAGGAGGGGATTGGATTATCCTTTTTTTTCCGGGTGGCTTGCCCTACATTCTGGGTCATATTCAACACAAAACAGATCGGATTAGGGGAGCATTATGAACGTATCAGGCAAAGTGGTTGAGATTTTTGATATTGTTAAGGTCAAGGAATCTTTTCAGAAGCGCGAGTTTGTGATCGAATACGCGACGAATCCGAAATATCCGGAATTGATTAAATTTGAAATGGTTCAGGACAAGTGCAGCCTGCTCGACAAGTATAGCGTGGGACAGGATGTGTCGGTTGATTTTGACCTACGCGGGCGCAAATGGACGGATCAGAAGGGCGCCGTCCGGTATTTCACCACCCTTCAGGCTTGGCGCCTGAGCCCCGCTGAGGGCGCGGGCGGTGACGACACGAATCAAAGTGCGCCGCCCGAGCGGGACACCGAGGATTGTGGCGCGGAAAAAGACGGCGGTTTGCCGTTTTAAGGACGGCCATGTCGTTGTTAGCATCCATAGGCAAGGGGGCCGTTGAGATATTCAGGCGGCTCAGTCGTCTGGCTTCCGTGAGTACAGCCGTGCTATCCCTTGCCCTGCGTCCATCGTCCTGGACGCGTCCGACCCGGATTGTGCTGGCTCGGCAGATCGTATTCACGGGGTACGACGCCATCGGGTTTGTGGCCGTCGTGGCGTTGTTAACCGGCATATCCGTTGTGGTTCAAGCCCAGGTTCTGATGGGGCGTCTGGGGCAGGCCGAGTTGTTAGGTCCCTTGCTGGTAACCGTGATTGCCCGTGAATTGGGCCCTCTCTTTGTCAATTTCATCGTCATCGGGCGCAGCGCGACCGCCATGGCCGCCGAATTGGCGGGGATGAAGGTGCGCCACGAGGTCGATGTCCTGGATGCGCAGGGTCTCGATCCCATGGTCTTTCTCCTGTTGCCGCGGGCCATTTCCATGGCTATCAGCGTTCTGGGACTAGCCGTCTTGTTTGTCGTTTTTTCGTTTGGAAGCGGGTATCTTTGCGGGGCTTTTTTGGGGACGGGACCCGGGGATCCGAGTCTCTTCTTCAGGACTGTCATCAGTAGTCTTTCCGCTCATGATTTCTATAATATACTGGCCAAAACCCTGATCCCGGGATTGTTGACGGCGGTGATTGCAGGGAACGAGGGATTATCGGTGGAGGGCGTTGCAACGGATATTCCCCAGGCGGTGACCCGAACCGTGGTGCGGGCCAATCTTGCCGTTCTCGTGGTATCCGTTATTGTGTCGTTATTGACCTACCTATAAACTTGAATACATGCAGGCTCAACCCCCCATATTGGAGTTCAAAGACGTAACCCTCGGCGCGGGCACTGCCCAGTTGATCGGTTTGAAGGGAGTCTCCTTCACCCTGAATCGCGGCGAGATTATCGTGGTTGCCCTTGAGGAGGGACGGGAGCATATACCGCTGGCGTCGTTGGCGCAGGGATTAGTGGTCCAGGATTCCGGACACGTCTATTTCAAGGGCGCTGAGTGGACGGAGATGGGGCCGTCGCTCCTCTCGCTCCAACGCGGTCTGATCCGGCGTGTTTTTGAGCATTATGGGTGGATCTCGAATCTCGACGTCATGGAAAATATCTCCTTGGCGGAGCGCTATCACACGGGACGCCCGCCGGATGAGATTGCCCAGGAAATACAGAGTTTGGCGAGACGGTTTGGACTTGATACGGTTCCGGATGCGCGGCCCTCCCGGGTTCATAGCATGACGCTCAGAAAATTGGAGTGGGTTCGAGCGTTTGTCGGGACGCCGGATCTGATTTTACTGGAACGTCCCCTGTTTGGAGCGCCGAAGGCGGATGCCCCGAAGTTGGCGCAGGCTGTTGGCGAGGCGGCCCGCCGTGGCGTGGCGGTGCTTTGGATGACCGACGATTTGCGTTTTATTGAGTCTTGCGACGTGGCGCTGGTGCGTCATTTTCGCATGGATGGTGAAACCCTGGTGGCCGTTTGAATCGGACGGGAGCGTGATGCATGAGTCAATCCTATAGATTTCGATATGCGGAAGAGATTGCCGGCGGATTTGTGCTGCTGTGCCTTGGCCTGCTGATTGTCGGCATTTACACGGCCGGTCATGCGCAGGGCTGGTTCACGAAAAAACTTGTTCTCAAGGTCAAGTTTGAGGCCGAGAAGGGAACCTACGGCATTCAGGAGGGAGCGGAAGTCAGGATCCTGGGAACACAGGCCGGCTGGGTCGGAGAGATCGTCCCCTCCGAGGAGAGCGGCATGGAAACCGTCCTCATTTTGCAGGGCAAGTTTAGAAAGTTCGTGAGAACCGACTCGATCGCCAAGGTTAAGAAGAAATTCGAGGTGGCCGGGGATTCCTATGTGGATATTACCCTGGGTAATTCGGCTCAACCCATGCTCAAGAGTGGCGACTATATTTCCTGCGTGCAGGATGTGGAATTGATTGAGGCGGCCAAAAAAATGGTGGACGATTTCAGGGCCGCCGCCGTGCCGATGCTGGAAGAAGTGCGCGCCACCCTGAGTCATGTCAGCGGGATTACGGGCCAACTGGAGAAGCGTGAAGGGGTGGCGGGAAAAATCATCGGTGATCCCCAATGGGCCGCCGATGTGCAGCAGGTTATCAAGGACGTCGGCCAGACTTCCGCGCAACTCCCTCTGATGGCCGCCAAAATTGACGGGGTCCTGACCAACGTTCAGATCTTGGCCGCCGCGTTGAAGGATTCGTCCGCTGTATTTCCGAAGATTACCGATGGCGCCGTCGGTGTGGTGCAGGACATTCGAACCGCGACCGGAGGCCTGACCGGGCAGGTTGCCAATGTTCAGGCCGTCCTGATGCAGGCGGAATCGATGCTGAGGGAGACCCAGGCGCTGATCGAGGGAATCCAGAAGCACTGGCTGGTGAGAAGTTATATCCAGAAGCCAGACGCGACGGTGATGCAGACCCCGTATCCGGGAGTTCGGGAAGGGAGGCTGCCGTGAGGGGACTGAAGTCAGTGTTCGGCATTCAGGAGTCAAACCGGTGCGTCCTGATCGTCATGGTGGCTGCGGGCGTCCTGGCGGGTTGTTCGACGCCCCGCCCTTCGACTTTGGATCCGGAGATTCATCTGCTCGCGGAGAGCGCCTCGGCGGCGTATCAGCGCGGCGAGGTTGATCGGGCTGGTGGGTTGTATCACAAGGCGTTGCAGCGGGCGCGGTTGATTGACGCCCAGGATGAGGTTGCCCGGAATGCCTACAATCTGGCTCTGTGCCGTCTTGCCGGGGGAAACTTAACGGAGGCCCGCAGTTTGTTACAGCAGGCTGGCGCCCTGTCACGTGACAGTGGGCTGGAGACAGCCCGAATTCGCCTCGCTGAGGCCGAAGTGGCAAGGTCGTCCGGAGACCCGGCCGGGTGTCAGAAACGTGCGAGGGAGGCTCTCGCGGCGGGGGTTGATCACGAGGGGCGGGTGCAGGCCCTTTTGCTCCAGGGGGAGGCTGCGTGTGGAAGCGGACGGCTTCCGAGCGCCGTGGAATTCTACCAGGCGGCCCGGTCATTGGTGACGGATCGGACGCCGGCCTTACTTGGCGTCAGACTGGATGATCTGGCTATCCGCCTGACCGAGGCCAAGGCGCTGGTTGCCGATGAGGCGGCCCTGCATGCGAGTCGGGCGAACGGGTTGAAAAAAGCCGGCCAATACACGATGATGGCCGCTGCGCTGGCGAGCGCCGCAGAGCGGTATGAGCAGGATTCAAAATGGAGCGATGCCTTTTCCTGCCGGATTCGTGCGGCGCAGAGTCTGCTCGCGGAAGGAAACCGGGAACGTGCCACCGCCATGGTTCGAAAGGCCGGGGAATTGGCTGAGCGGATCGGGAATGCAAAATACAAAGCGCTGGTGGCGGGACTTGCGGCCGATTTGAAATAGGAAGAGCAGGGAGGATGACATGAGCCTTGATGAAACAGCCGTGACGGCGATGGAGCGCCGTGTGAAGCGTCTTGAACGGGAAGCCCGCCTCTACCGGTGGGCCACCGGTTTGCTGGTTGTGGCAGCGGGGATTTTCATCGTCATGGGGGCCGATGGCGATGACAAATCCATCGGACGGTTCAGGCAGATTGACGCGGGTCACATTGTGCTTCTGGATCTGGATGGGCAGATGCTGGTGCAGGCCGGATTGCCCGGCAAGAGCTTTG
>CAYHEL010000152.1:0-6317 GCA_964355415.1 uncultured Verrucomicrobiota bacterium
GCCCAATCCCCCTCCTTTCAGTCTGATCGCCGGAACCTCATGGTCTTCCCGCTTGTTCCATACGGCCCTCTTGAGACCACGGATCCTGATTCCATTCAACTCCGGGAGGCCGTGACACTTGAATTTACTCCGGATCCCCACATTGCCTCTCTGACCCTCGGACGGGATCTCTCCGTGAAGCGGGCAACCGGCGTTGACTATTTCTTTCCCGGAATCCCGTCCGATCTTACCGGACTCACCTTCACGAACTTCTGGATGATCACGGAGCCCGTTCACCACGCATTGGACTTGCGATGGCGCAATGAACCCGCCCCCCCGATTCAGAGGCGAATCACATCCCGATCCTCCGCCGCGTTCGAGGCGGAACTCTCCCTGTCGGAATTCACCCCCAGAACCGAACCGCCCACCTCGCTCAGATTGTTATTGCGTGAATGCCCTGAAGCCTCAACGGCGAAACGGGGTTCCGTGAATCTGGACAGAGCGCTCAGGGTCGTGGCCTCAACATTCCCCCCCTGGGAGACCCTGTCCGAGGAATCGCGTTCCACCCTCACGGCGCTGGCGGCGGCCCGGATGAAGGGAGTCTGCGAGGATCAATCCCTGATCATCAACGGCACCCCTTATACGATCCACGCCACGCCCGTCGAAGTTCGATGGCCATTCAAACCCACGGCCGGGCACTGGCTTGGTATTGACAGTGCCGGGCGCGATGTGCTGGCCCGCCTGCTTTACGGGTTGCGAACCTCCATGACATTCGGATTTCTCCTGGTGGCGGTCACCATGACGCTCGGAATCCTGCTGGGCGCGGTTCAGGGCTACTTCGGTAAGGCCGTGGACATCATCGGCCAGCGTTTTACTGAAATCTGGAGCGCCATCCCCTTCCTCTACGTCATGATTCTGCTGGGCGCGGTTTACGGACGTGGATTTGTGATGCTCCTCTTCTGTTATTCCATCTTCAACTGGATCGGGATCTCCTATTACGTCCGGTCTGAATTCCTCAGGCTCCGCCATCTTCCCTTTGTGGAGTCGGCGCGCGTCCTCGGCCTGCCCCACCGAACCATCATCGTCCGGCACATTCTGCCCAATGCCCTGGTTCCGCTCATCACGTTTTTTCCCTTTTATCTGGTGGGCGCCATCGGCTCGCTCGCCGCGCTGGATTACCTCGGGTTTGGTCTGCCGCCTCCCACCGCGAGTTGGGGAGAGCTTCTTGCCCAGGCCCAGCAGTTCCGGTGGGCCTGGTGGCTGATCCTCTATCCGTCACTCGCCCTTTTCTGCGTCATGCTATTGGGAGTGTTCGTGGGCGAGGGGATCCGGAATGCCTACGATCCCCGACCGGCGACGAAATTGGAGTGAGAAAGTAAATGAAGTCAGGAGACAGGATTCAGAAGGCAGAATGTTATTCTGGATTCTGACTTCTGAATTCTGGATTCCCGAATACCATGCAGACATTATTAGATATTCATAATCTGAGCATCGTCTTTCACACCGAGGAGGGACCCCTCACGGCCGTGGATGACGTATCGTTTTCCGTTGAAACGGGAGAAGTCGTCGGACTGGTAGGCGAATCGGGGTGCGGGAAATCCGTGACCGCACTCGGACTGTTGCGGCTGATTCCCATGCCGCCGGGCCGTATCCTCTCTGGTGAAGTCATCTTCGAAGGCCGGGATCTGCTCCGGATACCCGTTCCCGAATTGCAGAAAATCCGGGGGCGCCGAATCAGCGTCATCTTTCAGGAACCCATGTCAGCCCTCTCGCCACTCCACCGGATCGGCGCTCAACTGACAGAAACCCTGAAACTCCACTCCGATCTGGATGAAAAGAGGGCCCTTGAGACCGGGATCGAGTGGCTTCAACGTGTGGGAATCCCCGACCCGGTTGACTGTATGAGAGCCTATCCCTTCCAACTTTCGGGGGGAATGCTGCAACGTGTCATGATTGCCATGGCGCTCATGCTGGATCCCGCGCTGATCCTTGCCGATGAACCCACCACCGCGCTGGATGTGACCATCCAGGCCCAGGTTCTGGAACGGTTGCGGGAGATGAAAAGGTCGAGCACCTCCCTGCTCCTGATCACCCACGATCTGGGTGTCGTATGGGAGATGTGCGACCGCGTGCTCGTGATGTACGCCGCCCGCATTGTGGAGGAAGGCCCGCGCCAGGACCTCTTCAATCGGCCCGCGCATCCCTACACACGCGCTTTGCTGGACTCGGTTCTCAGTTTGACAACGCGCGCCGACCGGCTGACCTCGATTGAAGGCCAGGTGCCCTCTCCGCTCGCCTATCCGTCCGGGTGCCGCTTCGCAGACCGTTGCCCTCACGCCTTTGACCGGTGCCGCCGGGAACTCCCTCCTTTTTACGACATTTCCCCGGGCCGCCGTTCAGCCTGTTTTCTTTCCGAACCCTCAACGACCAACGCTCAACACTCAAAATAGCCATGCCTTCTCTCCTCCAACTGAACAATCTCAAGACCTGGTTCCCGATCAGACGGGGGGTGTTTTCCCGAACCATCGGCCATGTACGCGCCGTGGATGGAGTCTCCCTCACTGTCGCCTGCGGCGAAACGGTCGGCCTGGTGGGCGAATCCGGTTGCGGAAAAACCACACTGGGCCGAACCGTCGTGGGCCTTGAAACACGACAAGCCGGTGACATTCTTCTGGATGGAACCCCCTTGTGGCCGATCCGGCACCGCGAGTGCCTCCCGCTGCGTCGGCGCATCCAGATGATCTTCCAGGATCCCTATTCGTCACTGAATCCCCGCATGACCGTGGAGGAAATTGTTACCGAAGGCCTTCTTCAGCAGGGGTTGATCACATCCCGCGAGGGCGCCAGCCAGGCCCGCCGCGTGTTGAAGGAAGTCGGAATGGAATCCAGCGCTCTGCACCGCTATCCCCATGAATTTTCAGGCGGACAGCGGCAGCGGATCAGCATCGCCCGTGCGATAGCGGTCAAACCTGAACTGGTGATTTGCGACGAAGCCGTGAGTGCGCTGGATGTGTCGGTTCGCGCGCAAGTCCTGAATTTGCTCATCGACCTGCGCGCATCTCACAACCTGGCCTACCTGTTCATTTCGCATGATCTTGGCGTCATCCGTCACATCGCCTCCCGCGTGGTGGTCATGTATCTGGGCGTGATCATCGAGACGGGGCCCGCCAACGAGGTTCTGGACGCACCGGCCCACCCCTACACGCGAGCTCTGGTATCAGCGATCCCTGTTCCATTCGGAGACCGTCGCAAGCGAATCATTTTGCAGGGCGAGATCCCCTCCTCCGCAAATCCCCCTTCCGGCTGCCGATTCCGAACCCGTTGCCCCTACGCCATCGACGATTGCGCCATCCGGGTTCCGGAATTGGACCCCCTTACCCCGGGTTCACCGCGGCAGGTGGCGTGCATCCGGATCAATGGCGGGGCGTCCCTGTTCACCCCTCCCACACCTCGCTCACCCGATCGGGCGGGGCGATCATGACCTTGACGTGAGAATATCCAGCTTTGGCAAGAGCATCCGAGACGGTCTTTTGGGCAAGTTCAGGACGATTACAGTCCCCGCTCAGGTGGGCCAGAATAACGGACTTCAGGTGTAGCCCCGCGATTTCAGCAACCAGTTCGGCGGCGTGCTGATTGGACAAATGGCCCTGCCGCCCGATGATACGTTGCTTGAGGTGCCAGGGCCTGTCTGCCGTCTTGAGCAGGTGTTCGTCATGATTCGACTCAATCACCAGGACATTACAGACACGCAATCTCTCGCGAATGAGGCCCGTCACCATGCCCATGTCGGTCACGACGCCGACATGGATACCCCCTTGAGCGATCACAAATCCAACCGGGTCATAGGCATCATGAGGAACGGTAAAGGGATTGAGCGTCAGATCGCCTATCTGAAATGCGGATCCCGTGGAAAAAACATTCCACTGGAGTTTCCTGTCCGCCAACCTGGCATCGAGGCCGGAGAGCGTTCCGCTGTTCGCGTAGAGTTTCACCCGCCCGCCCCGGTGCAATACCGACAGGCCTGCCGTATGATCCGAATGTTCATGCGTCACGCAGATGGCCTGAATTGAATCCAGCGACACGCCCACTTCCGCCAAACGCAAACCGGTGGCCCGCCCGCTCAGGCCCGCATCGATCAGGATGCCGGTCTGACGGGAAGCCACGTAGGTGCAATTGCCACCACTTCCACTGCCCAGAACACACACTCGCACCACGCACCCTACCCTTTCAAACGGACGGATTAATCCCGCCCCCACTCCATCCGCCGCAACTGAACCCCGGACACCCCGCTCTCTTCCATGCCCCCGCGAAACGCCTTCGCCCGGACCCTCGCGCCGAAGGCCACCGATACAGCCCCTGTGTAAACCGGAGAGGTCTGATCGGGAACCCCTCCGTCCAACGTGTATCTGATTTCCGCGCCGTCCGTTTCCGTCTCCATCATCATTTTCACAACGGGGGTCACAACCATGTTGGCACGTTCATTGACGTGACACCCCGGAACAAAGCATTCCCTGCCAAATTCACAAGCGCCGATATCCGGACGTTTACCGGTGAACTCATCCGTAAATTCCGGTTCCTCCCGCCCCGCGTCGATGCAGGGCGAACCGGCCGTCAAATTGAAATTCCGGTTGGTTGCATCCACAAACCCCGGCGTCATGCCCATGTAATTATTCTTCCACTGGAGTGTTCCGGGCGGAACCCCGCCGCAGGTCGGCCAAACGGGGGCGGCGAGGATATTGTTCATGACGCGCGTTTCCTCGAAGACACTCGCCTCCCCGCACCGCTCCGAATCAATGCCTGCCCCGTTCTCGGCGCAGGTATTATTCATAATATAATTGTATCGGGACGGCGCGGCCAGGGAGATCGCGGCCGCAGACTGTCCCCAAATGACATTCTGGCGAACAACATAATTCTCAACCGGCCCCTCCATTCGGATCCCGGTTCCGCCGATGGAACCGTTGTCATGAATCCAATTATACGCCAGAACCGTTCCCTTCCCGTCGCCGGTCAGATTCACCAAAGGGGTGTTCGTTCGCCCCATGCCCGAATGATGCAGGTCGTTGTACTCAATTCTCGCATTCAGGACATTACTGCACGCGATGGCGCCTCCCGCAAAGTTTATCACCGACACCTTGCGAATGATCGGGGCGGTGCCTTGCGCCAGAATCCCCGGCGATTCCCCGGAGGGATTGTCGATTCCCCTGAAGAGGCAGTTGACCACACTATTGTTAAGCCCCCCGGGCAGCATGGCCAGCCCGGAGCCGGAACAACCGATGATGGAACTGTTGACGATTTCATTGTCCTTCCCTCCCATCAGAATTGCGGCACGGAGGAGAACCGCATTGCTGACCCCTGAAATGAGGTTGGTAAGACCGGCCCTTTCGCCCGCCCACCAGAGATGGCAATCACTCAACCGGCACATGCTGGATCCTGCCAGATTTACGGCGCACGCCTTAAGATTGAATCCCCTCATTTCAATATGACCCAGTCCTCCCGCATCCAGTCCCCAGTCTCGAATTTGCATCTCAATATGATGTCTTTCCGGATTCCCGCCACGGGGTAATTTGACATAGGCATAAACGCCCGCCTCATCGGCAGTCCAGGCCGCCGCAGACTTCGAGGAGTCGTCGGGACTCTTCAGGCGCCTGACGGCCGGGACTTCATCAACCAGAACGAGATGGACTCCTCCTGCCTTAACTCGGTAGACATCCCCGGAAACATGTTGCCACCCCGTAACCTCATCACTTCCCCCGATCGACACGGATTCGCCCGGCGCCGCCTGAAAGACAATCGGCTTGCCCGGTTTCCCGGATCTGGCCGGCCTGACCGTTTCGCGATACAGCCCCTTGCTGACCGTGCACACATCGCCCGGCAACATGAGTGACGCCGCTTTCTGAATCGTCCTGAATGGTTGCATCCGGGTGCCGGGATTGTCGTCAGCCCCTCCCTTTTCAACAAAAAACTCAGAGGCGCGCCCCTGCCAGGCCAGCCCGAGCAGGAGGGCCAAGAGATAGTATGGTTTCATAACCCGTCAACTCCTTTGATGAGGGGAGATCATAGCGAGTACGGAACCCTACTCAAGTCTTTAGACAGCGCACTTGACATCCTTGCGCATATTCAGACAATCATCGGCCTTTTCAATACCCAGGAGACACAGACATGGAAATCAAGGCGTTTAAAGCATGGTGTGCCCGGCCCGACATCGCGTCGAAAGTGGCCTCCGTTCCCTATGATGTGGTGGATACGGCTGAGGCCAAAGCACTGGCCGCCGAAAACCCTTGCAGTTTTCTCCATGTTTCGCGGGCGGAGATCGACATGCCGCCGGGCGACGGAACGGT
>CAYHEL010000153.1:0-6313 GCA_964355415.1 uncultured Verrucomicrobiota bacterium
AGAAACTCCAGTTCTCAGTCTGGGAACGCGTATCATCTTTTTTAACAGGCCAGGCATAGTCAAATCGCATCGGGAAACCGGGAATATCCAATCGCAATCCAACGCCCGCGCCCGCGGCGTAACGGCTCGTGTCGAAATCATAGGGATCGTACCACACATTGCCAACATCATAGAATGTGGCAAATCGGAATTTCGGGATCCCCGGAACGGGTATTGTATATTCCGCGCTCGCCATCGCGAGACTCTGCCCGCCATCAGGCCGCACCCCTCCTGAACCATCTGCGCGAACGGCCTTGGGGCCGACCCAACGATACCGGAATCCGCGCACCGTCTGGGCGCCGCCCGCAAACAGCCTTTCAGACAGGGGAACCGTATCCTGGGAACCATAGGCATCGACCACTTCAACCCTCGTTCTGAGACTCAGCACATGTCTCCACCAGAGTGGCAGATACAGGGATCCCCCGGCCTCCAGGTTGTATATCTCCGTATCAAATCCAAGCGGCCCGCCCATCAGGGTTGCCTGGGCGTACACCTTTGAACCGCGGGTCGGTACGAAGAAATTGTCACGGGTATCCCGGGTCCATGTTGAGGAGAGTGAACTGGCCACCCGTCGCGGATCTGAAAAATAGAAACTGTTCGTTTCGCCGGCATTATTGACCGCGTAATATTGATTGGAATCCGCCGCATCCTTGATCTCAACCTGCTCCAGACGGTACTTGAAGTCCAACCGACTGGCCCCCCCGAGCGGGACGCCCAACCCCACGGCGCCGCCTTGCCGCAGGACATCGTAGTCGCGGTCATTCTGCTTGCTGCTGTAGAGATCCACGCTCAGAGACAGTTTGCGATCCAGGTACCAGGGTTCGACAAAGGAAATCGAGTAGGCTTCGCGAGTTGAGCCAAACTCCGCGCGCAATTTGATCTTTTGTCCCGCCCCCAGAAAGGGTTTCCCCCGGATATCAAAATTACCCTGGCTGATTTCGGCAAACCCGATCAACTTGTCAATGCTGGAGAACCCCACGCCCGTCATGAACTGTCCGGTACGTTGTTCCTCCACGGTAAAGGCCAGGTCGGCCCTATTGGTCGAAGAGGGTTCGTTGACACAGGTGACGTTTGAAAAATATCCCAGATTTTTCAGACGATTCTCACTGGTTCTGACCTTGACTCCGTCATACCGTTCGCCGGGATAGACCAGGAGTTCGCGCCGGATTACCTTATCATGCGTGACATTGTTGCCGCGGATCAGAACATTACGGATCGTGGTCAGTCGGCCCTCCATGACCACAAAGCGTATATCGACGTCACCGGCCTTCTCCCGCAGGTCAAACCGCGACTGGACATACGTATCCATGTAACCGCGGCTTTCGTAATAATCCCGTATTGCCTCCCCAGCCTTGTTGATGACCGAGGTGGATGCTTCACTGCCGGTTTTGAGGTTTGCCGCCTGGAGCAGGGGCACTTCAGGAAAAATCGCGGCCCCGGATAGCGTGACCCTCGCGATACGGTACTTCAGGTTTTCCTGTATCGGTACGGTAATGACATACCGCCCAGGCCTGAACTCATCCATCTTGGGCTCCCGAACCTCCACATCCAGAAAGCCGTGTTCCTTATATACGGCGCGAATACGTTCGCACCCCGCCCTCAAGGCCTCTTTATCGTAAGGAGTACTGTGGAACCAACTTATTGGATTATACCAGGCCATGATGTCCATCGCCTGGCGAATCTCGGAGTGATCAACCGATACACGACCGGGGAACTCATAGGAAATAATTCTCGCCTGATCCCCCTCCCGAACGCGAAGCGTCAGGGAAACCAACCCTCTTTTGGCATCCACCGATTCGAGCGACCAGTTGACGACCGCCCCTGAATACAAGCGTTTCCGATATTCTTCCGTCAGTTTGACGATCCGGGCCGAGACGGTGGGTTCATCGATGTAATCACCCGGGTTGAGTCCGATCAAATCGCGAATCTTGGTCTCGCTCATCTCCTTGGATCCCAGAACCCGAACCGGCTGCACCAGTTTACTCTTCATCCGGACGGCATAGGACAGGATCACTTCGCTTCCGGCGCCCTCCACCTCCGCCTTGACATCCGCAATCTTGCCTGAATCAAGCAATGTGCGCACATCGCTGGCGACCGCGCTCCGGTTCAGTTCGCCTCCCTGGCGAACGGCAATATAGGAACGCACCATGGGCTCATCAACGGGACAATCGCCCAGAGCCCTGACTTTCACTTCCCGGATCACGGGTTCGGCCCCTGCAAACGAGACCCACCCCATGACCAGAAGAATCCACACTAACGTTCGTTTATTCATTGTATTATCCGGCCTCCTCACGCATTCGGCCTTGAACCGCAGACTCATCCACGCCCCGCGCGGCGTCACGAAAACGGGTATACGCGTCATCGAATTCCATTCTGATTTCCTCCATCGCGGGACCGTTTCGATTCTTGGCAATTTCAATAATGGCCAGGGTTCGGTTTTCCTTTTCCTGGTCATTCGCCGTCCGGCAGGGACGCCGCAGCAACATCACAATATCGGCATCCTGCTCGATGGATCCTGAATCACGAAGATCCGACAACTTCGGTTTTTCCTCCCCGCCGCGGGCTTCGGGCGCGCGGCTGAGCTGGCTGAGAACCAGGACGGGAATGTTCAACTCCTTGGCCATCCCCTTCAAACCGGCGGACACATGGGTGATTTCCACCTGGCGTCCGTCCCTCGAATTACCAGGCGCCCGCAATAACTGGAGATAATCAATAACGATCAATTCGACATTATGCTTGCTCTTCATCCGCCTGGCGCGGGCGCGTAACTCCGTGATTTCCAACCCGGCGCTGTCATCGATGTAGATGGGCGCATTACTGAGGGCATCCGCCGCCGCGATCAGGCGTCCATGGTTGGTCTGCGAGATAAAGCCGTCCCCGATCACATGTCCCGACACCTCGGCGCGGCAACAGATCATTCGCTTGACCAGATCCAGACAGGACATTTCCACGCTGAAAACCCCTACGGGTCGAGGACGGGCATCAGGATCCCCCTTGCCCAGCGCCACATTCTCCACAATGTTCATCGCGAGAGAGGTTTTTCCCATCGACGGCCGGGCCGCGAGAACAACCATGTTCCCGCCCTTCATGCCCTTGATGGTGTAGTCCAAATCCCGGAACCCCGTGGCAACACCCATGAATCCCCGATGCTGATTGTCAAAGGTGGCGACAATCTCATGAACGAGTTGGGGCCAGGGCCGCATCTGGCCATGCTGATTGGCGGTAATCTCGAAGAAAGCCTGCTCCGCATGACCCAGAACATTCTGGGCCTCGGCGTTGGGATCGTAGCACACCCGTTCGGCGGAGCGGGCCGCCTGGATGACCCGTCGCAAGAGATGCCGGTCACGGACAATGTTGATGTAGTAGTCAGCGTGGGCGGCCGTGGGCGTGGCATCCACAATCCGATGCAGGGCGGTGCTGCCCCCGATGCGTTCCAGAAGGCCGGCGGCCTTCAGACGCTCGCCAACCGTCAGCAGGTCGATAGGCCGACCTGCATTGCTCATCTCGAGCATCACTTCAAAAATCGCGCGGTGGGCAGGGATGTAAAAAGAATCGGCCACCAACTGGCGCTCGATGCAGAAGTCCATGACCCGCTCCGCATCCAGCAACACAGCGCCCAACACCCCCCTCTCCGCATCCTCGCTGTGCGGTGGAACGCGCTCGACAGGCGTCACCTTCGACGAGACAGGGGCTTCGTTGGCCATGGATCTATTCCTGGACGATCCACACCTTGATGGGCGTCTCGACTTCGGCGTGAACCTTGACTTTGATCTCAAAAACGCCCAGTTCCCGGATCGGGTTCTCGAGTTCAACCGCATGTTTGTCCAACTCGAATCCCTGTGCGGCGAGAACCTTGAGAATGTCGCCGCTGGTCACCGAACCAAACAATTTCTCGCCCTCACCCACCTTGACGGCGATGGTATAAGACCCCTTCTGAATCGCGGCGGCAAGATCACGGGCCTTTTCGACAGCCGCCTTCCTGTCCGCTTCACGCTGGATCTGGAGTTTCGCCAACTGGCGACGGGTTGACTCCGTCACAGGCGCGGCGAATTTATTGGGCAACAGATAATTCCGGGCGTATCCCTCTGTAACCTTTACAATCTGGCCAGCCACACCAAGATCCTTGACATCCTGCATCAAAATCATTTCAACTGACATACTCTTTTCTCCTCACAATTAAACCGTTTCCCTCCGCATCACCCTCCCATGCGGGACGGGCTCCAGCGGATCTACCTGCCAACGTGACTGGGGTTAACGCAACAAACCCATCACTCGGGCACGGCGGATGGCACGCGCCACGGAACGCTGTTGCTGGGGCGAGGCGCCGGTAAACCGGGCGGGCAGGATTTTCCCCTGCTCGGAGGTAAATTTCCGAAGCAACTCGTAGTCGCGCGGATCGATAAACTTCATTGATTCAATCTGCGGAATACGCCGCTTGGACACCATGTTTACGTTATTCTCTCGCATTGCCATAACTTGTCTTCCCTCTCTATTAACCTTAAAAAGGCAGATTATCCTCATCGCCGCCTGTGGGCGCAGCCTCATCCGAAGTGACAGCCCGTTCGGCGGCCGGGGGCTTAGCCTCAACCGAACGGGAGTCCCCTCCGGTCGACGCCGCCGAATCACTGTATTCAACCCGTTTCGGGGCACCCATAAACTGGGTTCGGTCGGCCACCACTCTCAATCGGTTATGCTTCTGGCCATCCTTCTCCCATTCATCGTACTGAAGACGCCCCTCCACCAGGAGCGACGATCCCTTGGACAGATACTGTCCGCACGCTTCAGCCTGCTTCCCCCAAACCACCACATTCACAAAGCAAACTTCCTCGCGTTCTTCGCCGGAGGCCAGTTTGAATTTGTTATTGATCGCCATCCGGATCTCGGTAACCGCCTTGCCCGAAGGCAGATAACGGACTTCCGGATCACGGGTCAGATTGCCGATCAACAGGACTTTATTGAGCGTGGCCATAGGGTGTCACCTTCCCCGTCAGGCCGCCGACGCCGGAACCGGTTTGGTCACAAACTTGTCGTCAAAACTGGTAATCTGAACGCGGAAAATATCGTCGTTCAGGTGATAGCGCGACGTCAAAACCGATATCTTTTCCTGCGGAGCCAGAAAGATTACCGAAAAATAGAAACCGGATTCCTTTTTCTGCATGATCCGGGCAAACGCACGGCGCCCCAAGTCCTTCGACTCCAGGATTTTTCCGCCCGCCTTGGTAATTTCACCCGTCACATAAGCCGCCAGATCCTTCAGTTTCTCTTCCTGAACCGTCTCGCCAAAAATGAACAAACCTTCGTACTTCTTCACTGCTTCTTTCCTCCCATTACATCATTCTCTCCGGCGCCTTCCGGCGGCCGACTGTTAAACCGGTTCATCGCGGCATCCATGCCCTGCTCAATCACTCCCAAAACGGCGTCGGACGCCATCTCGACGGCCGTCCTGGCGACCGTCCACTCATCCCGTCCAAACGCGCCCAACACATGATCCACCAAGTCAGACCGGCGGATGCCCCGTCCTATTCCAACACGAATCCGCCCGTAGTCCGGCGTTCCCAGCACGGCGCTGATCGACGCCAACCCGCGATGTCCACCCGTGCCACCCTTCTTTCGAAGTCTCAACGTTCCAAGCGGAATATCCGCGTCATCCACAATCACCAGCAAGTCCTCGGGGCTCACCTTCCGGTAGTTCAACACCAACCCCACGGCCTTGCCGCTGTTATTCATAAACGTCTGCGGCTGGACGAGAATCAACTCCTCCCCGGCATGGTTGGCCGTCCCGACCCGCGCTTCAAAACGGGCGCTCAACTTCATCCGGCATCCCAACCGATCCGCCAGGCAATCCACCACCAGAAAGCCCATATTATGCGGCGTCCGCTCGTACTCCGAACCAGGATTGCCAAGACCGACGACCACTTTCATGGATACCCAGCCCCTCCGTCAAGCGCCATAGTCGTTGGCGCCAGCGATTACTTCTTGGCGGCGGGCTTCTTCTCATCCTTCTTAGGCTCTTCCTTCTTGCCGTCCTTGCCAGGTGCCGCTGCGGCCGCTGCCGCACCCTCCTCGCCTTCCTTCTTCTTGCCGATGACCTCGGGAGTCACCTCTGCGCCGGGAACCGCCTCCTCAACCTTCTCCTCGCGAGGCGCCACTACGGTGGCCACAGCCACGTCTCCAGACGTCAACACGGTAAACTTCGGATCCAGCACGATATCGCGGATCATCATCGTCTTACCCAGGGCCATACCCGTAACATCGACTTCGAACGACTCAACCA
>CAYHEL010000154.1:0-6312 GCA_964355415.1 uncultured Verrucomicrobiota bacterium
ACCGCGTTGCGGACCCTGACCCGTTTGTCTGTGCCAGGGTCTGACACAGTTCATCTCGCGTCCTCCCTGCCTTTCTTCCCCGCCATTGGTGTCCTGATTGGCGTTATTGTCGCTGGCGTCCTTTACGGCATCACCCTCAACGGATGGCCGACTGGCGCGGGAATCGCCGCTATGATCACCGTACTCTGGATCACACGGGGACTGCATATTGACGGTCTGGCGGATGTCTCGGACGCCTTCGGCGGCGGGAGAACCCGGGAACGAAGGCTCGAAATCATGAAAGATCCGCATACCGGCGCCTTCGGGGTTATGGCCATCGTTGCTGATCTGCTCCTGAAAGCGGCGGCACTCGCCCAACTTGCCGCCCTTCACCAATGGGCACTGGTGGTTGTCCCCTTCATTGTATCCCGGACAGGACAGGTTCTGCTGGCCGTTTCACTCCCCTATGCGCGGGTTGAAGGCGGCAAGGCAGGCGGCTTTGTGGAGGGAGCCAGACCGCTCCACTTTTACCTCGCCCTGCTTGCCGCGATAGCCTGCTGCCTGGCCGTGTCGGGTTTACCAGGACTTATTCTGCTGCTTCTGGGTCTTGTCATGATTATCCTGCTCAGGCTCTGGATGAAATATCATTTTGGTGGCGTCACCGGCGACCTGCTGGGCACCGCCAACGAAGTCGTTGAAACCGGCCTGCTCGCCTTTCTAGCCATCATCAGCCCTGTGGCTTGATTTTCGCGCAACCCGTCCCTCGACAGGCCTCCCTCATTCCGATATAGTGCAGGCTTTTTTACAGGGAAAGGACATAACGATGCAGGCATTGAAGAAGACAACGTTTCCCGGCCCCAAGGGGCCGGTTGTGCTGGTGATCATGGATGGCGTCGGGATTGGCGCCTATGAGGAAGGCGATGCCGTTCGCACCGCCCTCACGCCCAACCTGGACTGGCTCAAAACCCATGCGCTGTACAGTTCGTTAAAAGCTCACGGAACCGCTGTTGGCCTGCCCAGCGACGAGGACATGGGCAACAGTGAAGTCGGGCACAACGCCATCGGGTGCGGCCGTGTGTTTGCGCAAGGCGCCAGCCTGGTCAGTAACGCCATCGCCACCGGGGCCATGTTCCGCGGCGAGGTCTGGAAGTCCCAAATTGCCAACGTCCTCAAAAACAACTCCACACTCCATTTTATGGGACTGTTTTCGGACGGCAATGTTCATAGCCACATTGACCACCTCAAGGCCATGCTCACCCAGGCCAAAACCGAGGGTGTCAAGCGGGCCCGTATCCACATCCTGCTGGATGGTCGTGACGTGGGCGAGACCTCCGCACTGGAGTATGTCGACCCCTTCGAGCAATTTCTGACCGGACTCAACGCCGGCGGCTCCGTGGATTTCCGGATTGCGTCCGGCGGAGGACGCATGAACATCACCATGGACCGCTATAATGCGAACTGGGACATGGTCAAGCGTGGCTGGGACACCCATGTCCGGGGAATAGGCTCCCCGTTCGCCTCCGCCCGTGAGGCGATTGAATCGCTCCGCAAGGCCAAGCCGGGCGTGATTGATCAGGATTTACCCGCCTTTGTGATTACCGAAAAGGGGCAACCGATCGGAAAAATCGTGGATCAGGACAGCGTGATCTTCTTCAACTTCCGCGGTGACCGCTCGATTGAGATGACCCGCGCGTTCGAGGATGACACCGTCACCGAGTTTGATCGTTCACCCCGTCCCAAGGTGCTTTACGCTGGAATGATGCAATACGACGGCGACCTGAAGCTCCCGAAGCGTTATCTCGTTGAACCTCCGGCCATTGCCGAAACCATGGGCGAATACCTCGTTAGGAGCGGCGTGACTCAGCTCGCCATCAGTGAGACCCAGAAATACGGGCATGTGACCTATTTCTTCAATGGAAACCGGTCTGGAAAATTTGATGACAAATTGGAAGATTATGTGGAAATCACATCCGATATTCTACCCTTTGAACAGCGTCCGTGGATGAAAGCCGCCGAGATCACCGATGCCGTCCTCAAGGCAATTGAGGCGAACCGGCATAAGTTCATCCGCCTCAATTTCCCCAATGGCGACATGGTTGGTCACACGGGAGTCTACCAGGCCACCCAGATTGCCGTGGAAACGGTCGATCTGTGCCTCGGTCGCCTGATTCCCGCCGTTCAGGTCGCTGGCGGCATTCTGGTCATTTCTGCCGACCATGGAAACGCCGATGACATGTACGAGCATGAGAAGAAGACCGGCAAGGCCAAGGTCGAGAACGGCAAACTCAAGGTAAAGACCGCCCATTCCCTCAATCCGGTTCCTGTGTATATCTATGATCCGTCCGGCACGGCAAAACTGAAACTGACCGATCATAAGGGGCTGGGCATCAGCAGCCTGACAGCCACCTGCATTAAACTGCTCGGGTTTGCGCCCCCGTCCAATTACGACCCCGCTGTTGTGGATGTCGGGTAAATGGAACAGGAGTTCCATTGTCTCAGGTGCGGACACTGTTGTCGCCATGAAGGGGAAGTCCGGCTTATCGATGGAGAGGCTGCGGCTATTGCGAAAACCCTTGGGTTGGAGCCGACCGAGTTTACAGCACAATTCACCCGGCTTCGGGAGGATCGTCTTGGACTATCGCTGACGGATCATCCAGATGGCTTCTGCATCTTCCTGGAGGGCACCCCGCCCACCTGCAGGATTCAGGAGGCTAAACCCCGACAGTGTCGCGAGTTCCCTCGTTCGTGGCGCTATGAGAATTGGGCGGAAATTTGCGCTGCTGCTCCCCAAAAGGAACTTTGATCTTGCTTCAACCCTTGCAAGCCCGTATTAAATGCACTCACTTTTACGACCAGAAGGATGGCGATCATGAACAGTTTTGAAAATAAAAACCTGCCCGCGAATGAACATGAAACCGGAGGTCTCGCGCTACCGACCGACAGCAACAAGGAGATCAAAAGCTGGATCATCACCATTGGCGTTGCCGCCGTGGTCGTTCTGGCCGTCTTCCTGTATCGCACCAACAAGGCCGGCAATGAGGAAAAGGCATCCCGCATGCTGGGCGAAGCCCGAAATGCACAGGCCCTTCAGTCAATCCTGAACCAGTACCCCTCCTCCACCGCCGCCAGGATGGCTCTGCTTCAAATGGCCAAGGCCCAGTTTGACAACGGGGACTACATCTCATCCCAGGCCAACTATAAGGATTTCCTGTCCAAATTCCCCTCGCACCCGATGTCTGGCATCGCGGAATTGGGGTTGATTCATTGCACCGAGGCAACCGGACAGACTGAAAAGGCCTTGGAGGACTACACCCGCTTTGCAACCACCAAGCCGACTCATTTTCTGGCCCCCACGGCCATCTTTGGGAAAGCCCGCTGTCTGCAAACCTTGAAGCGGTACGACAAGGCCCGGGCAACCTATGATGATTTCCTGGCCGCCAACCCGAAAAGCGAATGGAAGAACGATATCGAAGAGGCGCTCAAGCAACTTGAACGCGAAGCCCGTACACCGCTGATCAATTTGTAAGAAAAATCAGCCCTTTTTCTCATCCGTCTTTTTCTCGTCGGATCCCTCTGGTTTTGTACCTTCTTCGCGACCCTTCTTGAATTCATTGAGGCTTCGCCCCAAGGCACGAGCAAGATCCGGCAATTTCTTTGCCCCGAACAGCACCAGAATCACCAGCAGAATGATCAACAGTTCCGACATTCCAAAGTTACGCATAATCGCAGCCTTTCATTGATTCACGCATCAATACAATCCCGGCATCCATTAAATTAGCCGTAGTCACGGCATTACTCCGGTATTTGTCATGAACGTTCATGTTCATTTAATAACTCGTATCAGGCCTGAGGAGCCGCAACCACTTCACCTGTGCAGGGGGGCATACCCGCCAGCTTGGTGAGCATATCGAACTTGGCCAGAACCTTCTGATCGACAATGCCCATGAGTTTCGTGGCCTGTTCCGGATTGATCTTCTTCAACACGCGGAACCGGTTTTCCTTCATGGCATGCTCACTGAACTTCATCGTCGGAGCCTTGCTATCCAACACAAGCGGATTCTTACCCTGCGCCGACAACTCCGGATTGAACCGGTACAGCGGGAAGTGAGCCGAATTCACGGCATCCTTCTGGCCCTGCATACCTGAGGTCATGTCAATCCCGTGAGCGATACAGTGCGAGTAGGCGATGATGATGGCGGGGCCGTCATACTGCTCGGCTTCCATGAACGCCTTGACGCACTGGCCCGGGTTCGCACCCAAAGCCACTGTCGCCACATAGATGTTCCCGTAGGTCATCGAGATCATTCCAAGATCCTTCTTCATGGAAGGTTTTCCGCCCGCCGCAAACTTGGCCACAGCACCCATCGGGGTCGACTTGGAGGCCTGGCCGCCGGTATTGGAGTACACTTCGGTATCCACCACCAACACCTTGATATTGCGCCCGGAGGCAAGGACATGATCCAAGCCGCCGTAACCGATATCATAGGCCCATCCATCGCCACCCAATACCCAGACAGACTTCTTCACCAGATAGTCGGCCAGGGAAAGCAACCGGGTGCATGACTCGGATTTGCAACCGGCCAGCTTCGTCTTGAGCGTGGCCACCCGGACGCGCTGCTCTTCGATTCCGGCCTGCGTTGTCTGGTCAGCGGCCTTGATAGCCGTCAGGAGATCCTTGTCCCCCTTGAGGCTGTCACAGGCGCCCCCGATCAACTGATCCACGAGTTCCAGTGCGTACTCATTGAACTTATCAACCGTCAGGCGCATCCCGTAGCCAAACTCGGCGTTGTCTTCGAACAACGAGTTCGCCCAGCACGGACCGCGCCCATCATCCCGCTTCGCGTACGGGGTCGTGGGCAGGTTTCCGCCATAGATCGAGGTACAGCCGGTCGCATTGGCGATGTACAGCCGGTCGCCCACCAACTGGGTCAGCAACTTGACGTACGGCGTCTCGCCGCAACCCGCACAGGCGCCAGAGAACTCAAACAACGGCTTCACGAACTGACTACCTTTGACCGTGTCCTTCTTGTAGAGCTTGACGTCCGTGTCGGGAAGCGCCAGGAAGAACTTGAAGTTTTCGACCTCGTTTTCGCGAAGCGGCAACTGGGGCGCCATCATAATCGCGCGCTTGCCGGTTTCCTGCTTGGTCGCCTTGTCGCGTTCCCGTCCGGGACAATTCCAGACACAGGCGCCGCAACCGGTGCAATCTTCCGGAGCCACCTGGACGGTGAACTTGAGACCGGCGAATTCCTTACCCTTGGCATCGGCGCACTTGAAGGTCTTCGGTGCAGAGGCCAGAGCCTTCGCATCGTAGGCTTTGACGCGAATCGCCGCATGGGGGCACACCAGCGAGCACTGGGCGCACTGGATACAAAGATCGGAATTCCATTCGGGAATCTCGACGGCAATATTCCGCTTCTCGTACTGGGTCGTACCGGTCGGCCAGGTTCCATCCTCGGGCATCTGGCTCACGGCAATGCTGTCGCCCTTCTGCTTGATCAGGGTCGCTGTGACGGTTCGCACGAATTCCGGGGAATCCGCAGGGACAACGGCAGGCATTTTCAGCTTGCCGGCAACCTTGGCGGGAACCGTGACGGCCTGGATGGCCGCAACTGCCGCATCCACAGCCTGGAAGTTTGACTTGACCACATCATCGCCCTTGCGACCGTAACTCTTCTTGATCGCCTTCTTCAAACCCTCGACCGCCTCTGCCTGGGGCAGGACGCCTGAGATGCTGAAGAAACAGGTTTGCATCAGGGTATTGATGCGGGCCCCCAGCCCGAGATCCGCCGCCAGCTTGTTGGCGTCAATCACGTAGAACTTGATTTTCTTATCAATGATCTGTTGTTCCAGTTCATCCGGCATATGATTCCAGACTTCCGCCGCCGTGTACGGGCTTGCCAGCAGGAACGTGGCGCCCATCTTGGCCGTCGCCAGCATGTCGTACTTCTCGACAAACGAGAAGTTATGACAGGCCACGAAATCAGCCTTGGTGCAGAGATACGGACTGCGGATCAAACCGGGCCCGAAGCGCAGATGTGACACCGTGATCGTGCCGGCCTTTTTCGAGTCATACACGAAATACCCCTGGGCGGAGAAATCTGTATCATCACCAATGATCTTGATTGAATTCTTGTTGGCACCCACCGTGCCGTCTGAACCTAATCCATAGAACATGGCTTCGATTCGGCCCTTGTGCTCGAGTTGGAAAGAGGGATCAAAGGACAGGCTCGTCTTCGTAACATCGTCGTTGATTCCGATCGTGAAGTGATTCTTTTTGCCGGTGACGAGATTGTCGAAGACCGCTTTCACCATCGCCGGGGTGAACTCCTT
>CAYHEL010000155.1:0-6235 GCA_964355415.1 uncultured Verrucomicrobiota bacterium
GGAGGAGGCCGTGGCGGTGGTGACCCGGATTGCCCGCGACCGGGAGGTCGTCAAGATTGTTGTCGGAATGCCGATCAACATGAACGGAACCATGGGGGCGATGGCTCTGGAGTCCGGGAAATTTGTTGAGTTGTTGAAAGCGGCGAGCGGGCTTCCGGTGGATATCACAGATGAACGGCTGAGCACCAGTCTGGTGGAGCGGATGCTGGTAAGCGCCGATGTGTCCCGGAGCCGCCGCAAGGAAGTTCGCGACAAACTGGCCGCCCAGGTGATCTTGCAGGGCTATCTGGATGCCCACGATGGCGGGTATCCGGACTTGGATCAGCCTACTTGACTTTCGTTTTCCACTTATCAACGCCCTGCGGGTTGACGTCCGAGTTCTCGGGTGATGCTTGATCCGGTTCCGGGGTGTGGTCATCTTTCAAGCAAACCAGGTTCAGGTTTCGGATCAGGGCGGTTCCCGCGAATTTTCCGCAGACTTTGAACTGGATGAGCGTCCCCGTCCCCGGAATGGTAAACCGCTCGCGAATCCGCGTCCACCCGCTTGATTCCTTGGCTGGGATTCGAACAAAGAAATCAGGGACTTCGACCTTCTTGCCTTGCTCCTCGCGGATGAGTTGGATGACGAGGGCGACTTCACCGGTTGAAACATTCTTCGTCTGGAAGGAGGCGTCGACCTCCCAGGTCTGGTTTGACTGAACCATGATCCATGACGAGGCGAGCAGGATACTTTCCGTTTCACGTTTGGAGACCAGGTAGTAGAAAGGCATGCCGAAGGTATCAAGATTGACTCCGGTTCTCTGACGATAGCGGTTGTCCACATGGGTGATCCATCCCGGAATTTCTTTTTCCGGTTCCACCACCCCGCGATTCTCGGGCAGGATGGTTTTGGCCGAAGAGGAGACGATCCGCTGACCGGCGCTGTTGAAGTCCAGGGCGGGATGAGTCCGATTCCAGACCAAGACCATAAGAACAAGAGAGAGAACCGTCAGTGCGGAGATCAGATTCAAGGGGATTTTTTTCCGGCGGCGCGGGAGATCTTGCAGACTTTGGACGGCGACGACATTGTGGGCGCCCTGGTCGTTCGACGTGGGCGGGGTGAACACACCGGGTTTGTTCGGCGATGCGGGTTCTCCCGTCGAGGAATAGCCCGTGGGTGTGTAATAACTCGGATCGAGCGTCAATCCGGTTCCCTTCATGGCGTGGAAGTAGGATTCGCCGTCGAAGGCGAGTCTCCGCCAGAAGAGAGACTGTGTTGCGGAGTCGTATAGGCAGTAGCAGGATCGGGTGTCGGTGCCACGGGGCTGGCCGACGGAGCCGATGTTGATGAAATACCGTTTTCCTGGATCCACGGAAAAATCCTGCGGCTCAACGGTGCGGGGAACGCCGCTCGCGCCCAGTACATAAAGGGCGGGCTCATGGGTGTGACCGACAAACAGGAGGTTGGCGTCGGTCGCCTTCCATGAGGCAAGCGCCTCGTCGGCGTTCAGGATGTAATCAAAGTTGGCTGGCGCCGTGAAGTCGCCATGGGAACATAGAAAGCCATCCCCGACCAGCGTCAGAGGGAAGGTTTCCAGGAACCGAATGTCGGCCGCGCTCAACTTCGAGCGCGTCCATTCGATCAACTTCCGGGCGTCATCATTAAACAGGGAAACGTCCAGTTTGCCGCAGACGGCGGCGTCATGGTTGCCCATGACAAAGGCGTCGGCCTTGAACCTGAGTTCCTCAATCATCTCGGCTGGATTCGGTCCGTAGCCAACGACGTCGCCCAGGCAAATGATACGATCCACGTTGTTGGATCGGATATCCTTGTACACGGTATTCCATGCCTGAATGTTGGCATGAATATCTGAAACGAACGCATATCGCATGGGATCACCGAAACCTTGTCGTTTGGACCTTTGTGTTCTCGCCGCGCACTATATCCCACATTCCGTCGGAATCGTCAAACCTCGGCGATCGCCTCGATCTCGACCGCGACATCCTTCGGCAGGCGCGCCACCTGAACGGTCGAGCGGGCAGGCGCCGTATCGGCGCGAAAGAAGCCGGCATAGACGGTGTTCATGGCCGGGAAGTCATTCATGTCGCGCAGATAAACAGTGGTTTTTACAACCCTCTCAAGGGAGGTGCCTGCGGCTTCAAGGATCGCCTTGAGGTTTTGAATCACGCGCTCTGTCTGATCCTCGATCCCGCCGGTGACCACTTGGTTGGTTTGAGGCTCGATGGGGATTTGACCAGCCGTGAAAACAAGGTTGCCGATCCGAACCGCCTGCTGATAGGGACCGACCGGGGCGGGAGCCTGCCGGGTCAAGATGATTTGTTTATTCATAATGGAATCACTCTAACACGCGCCTGAATCATGGCAACAGCGTAATGTGAGGCCTTCGTTTGAGAGAATAAAAGAACTACAATTACGTATATATTCATAATTGTGATACATATATGTACTGTCTGGTTATGTGGTTTAGATCGTGATTTGATTTGTTTGAAATATTTCATCACAGTGCTGTGCAATGGGTTACAGCGTCACAACGGGAGTCTTGTCGTGTGTTGGCACGCATAATGATTAATGAAGTCTCCAGATGAGCTTGGGAATGAACCAACGTGTAAGGACAAGGAAACAAGGAGGACATGTGAAAAGGATAGGCAAACTGATGGGACTGGGGATTGCACTGACAGCGGGAGCGTTTCCCGCCCTGGCTGAGGAATCGGCCACGAATGTAACGGTCACGGTGGCCTCGGCGGCAGCCACCGTCAATTCGGGGGATACGGCCTGGGTATTGGTCAGCACGGCGTTTGTCATGCTCATGACCATACCGGGGTTGGCCTTCTTCTACGGGGGGTTGGTTCGGAAGAAGAATGTGCTCTCCGTTCTGATGCAGTGTTTCTTTCTGATGTGTGCCATCACTCTGCAGTGGGTGTTCTTCGGGTACAGTTTATCCTTTGGTCCCGACGTTAAGGGGCTGATTGGCAACCTCAGTTGGGCGGGTTTGAATACCGTGGGGCTGACGCCGAATGCGGATTACGCCGGCACCATTCCCCATCAGGTCTTCATGATCTTCCAGATGATGTTTGCGGTGATTACACCCGGACTGATCGTCGGGGCCTTTGCGGAGCGGATGAAGTTCTCGGCGTTTGCCATTTTCACGATCCTGTGGGCCACGGTGGTGTATGATCCTGTCTGCCACTGGGTTTGGGGTGTGGGTGGATTTGTCCGTGGTTGGGGCGCCTTGGACTTTGCCGGCGGTACGGTGGTTCACATCAATGCCGGTATTGCGGCCATTGTGGCGGCGCTGGTGCTTGGACGCCGCCTCGGGCATCCGCACAAGCTGTCTCCTCCGCACAACCTTCCGTTTGCCGTGTTGGGAGCCGCCTTACTGTGGTTCGGTTGGTACGGCTTCAATGCGGGCAGCGCCCTGGCGGCGAACGGTCTGGCGGGTAGCGCCTTCGTGGCCACTCATGTGGCGACGGCGATTGCCGGACTGGCCTGGGCGGGTATGGATGTACTCTTTAACCGGCGCATGACGGTACTGGGCATCATCTCTGGCGCCGTTGCGGGTCTGGTGGCCATCACACCCGCCGCGGGGTTCGTGACCGTCTCCGGCGCATTGTGGATCGGACTGGGCGCAGGAATCATCTGCTACCTCTTCGTTAGCATTGTGAAGGAGAAACTCGGGTATGACGACGCGCTGGACGCCTTCGGGGTGCATTGCATCGGTGGAATCTGGGGCGCCCTGGCGACCGGACTGTGGGCGACCACGAGCGTGAACAGCGCCGGAGCAAACGGCTTGTTCTACGGCAATCCGGCCCAGTTCTTGATCCAACTCAAGGCGGTGGGCGTTACCGTGGCTTACTCCGGTATCGTCACGTTCATCCTGCTGAAGATTGTGGACTTGGTGATCGGCCTGAGAACCTCCGAGCAGTCCGAGCGGATTGGTCTGGATCTGACGGATCATCGTGAAACGGGTTACACCATGCTGGACTAGTTGGAAATGAACAGGAATAACAAACCTTAATACGAAAGAAAGAAGACCATGAAATACATCGTAGCCATCATTCAACCGGATCGCCTGGACGAAGTCCTTGAACGGTTGACAGACAAGAAAATCCACCTGGTTACCGTTTCGACGGTCATGGGCCGTGGCCGCCAGGGAGGCATTGCGCAGGTTTACCGGAGTCATAAGGAAGCCGGAACCCTGCTGAAGAAGACTAAACTGGAGATCGGCGTGAACGACGACTTTGTCAAACCGACCATCGAAGCCATCGCGGGCGGAGCCCGTACAGGCCAGGTGGGCGACGGGAAGATCTTCGTCTTGGATCTGGACGAGTGTGTTCGAATCAGGACGGGGGAAACCGGAGGAGAGGCCATCGGCTGAGAATGACTTCTGATCCCGGTCCGGCGGATGCCGGGCCGGGATCAGAAGAGTGATCCTGTCAAAGAGAACGAAAAAAGCATAAGAAGACGAATAAGAAGGAAGAACAAATCATGAAAAAGATCATCTGTAACGGATTGAGTTGTGTGGTGGGAGCGGTTGTGTTGATGGGGGCGGTATCGGTTCGTGCCGAGGACCCGGCCCCGGTAGCCACCGCCTCGACGGACCTGAGTCTTCTCTCAGGGTACGTCTGGCGCGGTCAGGTTCTGAATGATGAGGCTGTGTTCCAGCCGTCATTCACCCTTGGGAAGAACGGGTTCTCGATCAACACCTGGGGGAACGCCAACCTCACTGATGCGGCCACCGAGAATGCCCCTGAACTCTCAGAACTCGACCTGACGATCTCGTATTCGAAGACCGTTGGCAACGTGGGACTGAGCGTGGGATACATCGAGTATACCTTCCCGAACACGACCTATGCCGGAACACGCGAGGTGTACGGAAGCGTCAGTCTGCCGACTCTCCTGATCGTCCCGACGTTGAGTGTCAATTATGACTTCGACGAGGCCGACGGGGCGTACGGTAACTTCGCGCTGTCCTATAGTCACGCCCTCTGCGACAAGTCCACGCTTGGGCTCTTCACCTCGATTGGCGCCGCAACGGCTGACTATAACTCGTTCTACTTCGGTGTCGATGATGCCGCCGTGAACGATGTGAACGTCGGAGCCACGCTGGGCATCGCCCTGACCAAGGCGCTGACCGTAACCCCCGCGGTGCAGTATACCGCCTTGCCGGACAGCAAGATCAAGGATGGCGCCGCCGGTCTCTATAAGGATACCGAGGCAATTGTTGGAAGTGTGAAAATCACTTATGTATTCTAATTCACATCGTTTCCCCCCGCGACGGGCACCAGCCCGGTTCCTCAAGGAACCCCTGGTGCCCGTTTTTTTGTGGGCACCTACCTCCGCGCGATATCTGCCAACTATGTCTCGGTGATTTTCGGCTACGCCATGTGGGATAAACCCGCATTGGCCGGGGCAAACACGTTTACCGCGCAATTGGATATCAACTTCCCTTAACGGCACGCGTCTTCGGAGGGGCAAGATGGGGTTGATTCCGCTCTTGAATGGCATTACGATCCTCCTCCAAAAGCACTGACGTGTATTACTTCATGGAGGAGGATGTAATGACCAAGTCATCGTTGGTGGGTAAAGCCTTCAAGCAAGGCCGGGGGATTTTTCAATTGGCGCCGGTGTTTGTGCCGAGGCGTTTCAGTTCAGCAGGACGGCGTCTGCGTCTGCACCCGGACGACTATTACGCGCTGGGGACGCAACGCGGTTCGATCAAGGAGCGCTGGTTTTCATCGGTGATTCCGGCCATGAACGGGCCACTGGCGCCGGCGGACGAGGGGATGAGTTACGTGGTGCCGTTCGAGGGCGAGGAGAAATTCTCGCTGAAAGCGGCCGTGGATGAACTCGGGGCGACGCTGATCGGGCCGGAACTGCTGAAGCGGTATGGCACCTGGCCGATGTATTCCAAATTCTTCGATTACGAAGCGCCCCTGTTCCACCATCTGCATTTGGGGTTTGACTCCGCCGCGAAGATGAAACGTCTTGGGAAGCCGGAGGCCTATTACTATCCGCCGCAATTGAATAATCATTCCGGGCAGTTCCCGGTCACCTATTTCGGGTATGATCCGGATGTGACAAAGGAAGAGGTCTGTGAGCGACTGATGAATTATGAGGCCGGGGACACGCGGATCACGGAACTCTCGCGGGCCCACCGGATCCAGTTGGGAACTGGCTGGTACACGCCGCCCGGGGTGGTTCATGCCCCGGGGTCCTATCTGACCTATGAGCCGC
>CAYHEL010000156.1:0-6141 GCA_964355415.1 uncultured Verrucomicrobiota bacterium
CTGCGGTCCCTGTCCGGAGATTTTGTGGAATTTTTTGCCCGGCTCGGCCTGGCCGCTGATTCGCTGGAAAAAGAAGTGTCCTCCGGAGGAGTCCTTGGATTTGAACCCGGACACCTTGAAAAACGTTTTTTCGTCATTCCTGTAAATGTCGCCGGTCTCCAGGGAGGTCATGTCCGTGTCGGTCTTGATCTCGAAGACCTTATTGTCGCCGACGCCGGCTTCCTCCATGTCCGTTTTGATCACGGACTCCCGATCATTATCGAGCAGGTTGTCGAGTGCTAGTTTGGTTTCGCCGGCTGCGCGGATCGCGCCCGGGAATGTCAGCATGCATAGAAACCCCATGCTGACCAGTCCTGTCATTGCACGTTTCATTTTGTATCTCGCTTTCCTTGTTGCTTGGTAAGTTCCCTCAGTACCTGGGGCATAAGGGCTCTGCCCTCTTCAATGGCTCCCGGGTCGCCTTTTGGAAAGTCCCGGATCAGGCGATCCAGCATCTGGCGCGCCTGGGCCCATTGCCGAAGTTGAATATAGCATCGTGCGGCCTCGAGGCAGGCGGTTTCGCGGGGGAGGGTGGCGACACTTTTCTCGAAATACCGGGCGGCGATCTCGAACTCGGGCTTTTTGAGGGCGGCATGGTACCGGCCCGCCTCGAAGGCGGCGTCGGCTTTTACATCCTCGAACGTGTCGCCCTCGATCAGTCCCTTCAGGTTGGCAATACCCTTGCCGTCCTGGCCCTGCGCCATCAGGGAGAGGGCACCATAGAGATCCATACGGGGCCGGCGGTCGGATCGCGGCCATTCCGCGAGAAACTTCCGATACACAAAATCCACGTCATCCCAGCGCCGCACCTTGGAATACCCCAGGGTGGCATTGACGTAGGCTTCCTCGATGGCCTCGAATTTCGGGTATTCGCGGATGAGCGCCCCAATTTGCCTGACGCCGTTGGCATAGTCGGCGAGTTTGTAATAGGATTGGCCGCACATATAGAGCGCCTTGCTCCGACTCGGATTTTTGGCCAGGGCGGGGGCGTCAAGAAACGGTTCGAGCGCCTTGGCGCACGGAGCCCACTGCATCTGTTTCCAGTAGAGGTGTCCGAGATAATAACGAATTTCACCGGCATCCAGATCCCGGGGCGGGGCCATCCGTAAACCATCCCAGTTGGATCGTCCCTGGCGCAGGCGTTCATTCATGGGGACGGGGATTTCAACTCCTTGTTCGTTTTTCAGAGTGTCGCCGTATTCGTCGAGCAGCGTGGAGTAGGCTTCGGCAGCCACGTCGACCTGGCCGTCCGTTGCCGCATGGAACCCCAGAAGTTTCAAGGCCGAGACACGCAACGGACTGTCCCGGAAATCGTTCAGGTAAAAGTCCAGGGTGCGGATCGCCTTCGGCAGGTTCCGCAGGGCGATGAACTCCCGGGCCAGCGCGTAGCGGGCCGTGTCGAACATCTCATCATACGGCATATCCCGCATGCGTTTCCGTTTACGGTGTTCGGCCTGGGCATTGGCGAGGGGATAGCGTTCGAGAAACTGTTCGAAGATTCGGGCAGCCGCTACATGATCCCCTGTGTCGCTGAAGGCCTGGCCGGCCTTCAGCATGGCGGGTTTCACGTAACGCTGGCAGTCGGCGAAGGCGGCGTCGCGGGGATCGGCCCAGTACCAATACGACTTGGCGAGGGCCGGGCTGTCAAAGTCAACACAAGTATTGACCACGTTGGTCCACAGCGATTCGGCCAGGCGTCTTTTGCCGGCCTTGTCCGAGGCGTGTTCCCCTTTGCCGGCTTCGATCGCGAGCCAGTATCGGGCTTCGGCGATGCGGGGATTTTTGTGGGGGACGTTACGAACCATCCATTCGTAGGCCTTCACCATGTTCTGGCCGTGTCCCTGCATAGACCAGCAGTGGGCGATGCGGAGGGCCGCCTCGTAAAGTCGATCCGCCTTGTCATCGACGGGGTCGGGGCGCCACGGGTAATCCCGAATGTCACCTTCGGCAGTCTGGGGCGGGCCATAGATCCTGATGAAGTCCTGGAATCCCTTGGCGGCGGCGGAGTAATCCTTCCGGAGGTAGTAGAGTTCGGCCATGGAGAATCGGGCCTCTCTTGACAACTCGGAAAGTTGGCCCCGTTTCTGGATCAGTTCCGCGCACAAGTCGAGTGACTGCTGGATCAAGTCGCCGGTGTCCATCCGGGTGACGATACTCCTGAGATAATCCAGGGCCCTGCCTTCAGTCTTCAGATCGCCCTTATTCGCGTCGAGTTTCTGGCGGGTGATGGCGAGCAAGGCGGTGTAGGTTTTGACGGCGCGCGGTTTGTCACCGAGACGGTCTGACACCGAGGCGAGGTTTTCCAGGGAAGACATCTGGTAGGGATTGGAATCGGGGGTTCCGGCGCCCGCGGCGGACTCAAATGCGGATGCGGCTCGAGTCCACTCGGTGGTGGTGCTGCAACGCGCATAGGCGGTTCCGATTTGGGCATAGACGTAGGACTGCAGGGAGTCCGGTGTGAGTACATCGTTGGAGTAACTGCGGAGAATCCTCTCATAGTGTGCGGCGGCCTCGGTGAAGCCGGTATTACGCTGCAGGGCGTCCGAGAGCGTGCGGTCGGCAAGGAAGACATCGGCCTCGGCGGCTTCGCGAGTGCCGGGTGCGGTTTTGATTTTCTCCCGGATCAGACCGATGTCGGTGTCGGTCACGATCGGGCTGGGTTTATCCCGGTTCATTTCAAACTGGCATTGGGAGAGTCGTCCGTCGAGATCCAGTTTCGGGTTGAGCGCCCGGAGAAGGAGGTAGTTCTCGAGGGCGACGCTCCAATTTTTTCGTTGGTAATGGTATTCCGCCAGATGGAAATAGCACTGTTCCATGATGGAGCCCCGGCGTTCGCCCGTCGAATCCCGGGCGAGTTTGGCGGCCTCCGCGTACCGTTCCATGGCCTTGGCCGTGTCCGACAGGTCGGTCAGGGTGATTTCGGCCGCGCCCAGCATGGCCTCGGCGGCGAGTTCCCGTCCCTGCGGATCGGTGTTTCGGGCGGTCTTCTCCAGGGCGTCCACGGCTTTCCGGGGTTCCTTGTTGTCGCGATAGGAGAGACCGAGGATGTATCCCGCGCCGACGGCTTCAAGCGAAGCGGGGTAGGCCGACTTGAGTTGTTCGCAGAGGGCGATGGTTTTGTCCAGTTTCTTCTGGGTTCTGTAAAGATCCGCCGCGCGCAGGAGCAATTCCGGGATCTGCCTGTTTTTCGGGTATTGCTGGACGAAATCCTGAATGGCGTCCACGGCGCGGTCGGTTTTTCCCGCCTTGAGCCACAGGGCCGCCAGTCTGAAGCCCGCCTGTTCGGATAAGGGGGAGTCGCTCTTGCGTTTTAGTATATTCAATTTGGCGGCGGCATCGTCGTAGCGGTCAAGAATCGTGTAGTACGTGCCGCAGAGCAGGAGCGCCTCGTCCTCATACAGTCCGGGGCCTTCCGCCAGAAGTTTTTCGAATGTCGCCACGGCGTCGGCGTGATTCTTCAGGGAGGCCTGGAATTTCCCCAGCATGTAGGCGGCATCAGCGCGGTTCCGGAAGGTTTTTGAACCCGCGTCCAGAGTGGTCTTCAGGGCGGCCATGGACTCGTCCACCAGACCCATGGTGTCGTAGCACTTCGCGAGTCTGTAATTGGCCTCGGTGATTTGGGAGTGATCCGGGTATTTTTTGAGAAACTCCAGGTAATGATCCGCCGCCTGTTGGAGGCTGCCCGCCTTTTCGAGTTGATCCGCATCGCGGAGGAGGTCTTCGGGAGTTCCGGCGGCAGGGGCGAAAATCGGAAGGAGGACGATCAGCGCCAGACTCGCGATTCGGAGTCGGGCGCGGCCGTTCAAGTGTGTCGTTGTTTCCCCGTTCATGGCGAGCATCATGTCATTTCTGTTTCCCGGGTAAACTCAATTCTTTCCAGGCCACGACATCCGGATAGACGGGGCTTTTCATGATTTCTCCGACAAAGGGGGAGATCGGGTAGCGGTCGATCAACTGGGCATACCGTTCGACAGCCTCTTTCCGCAGGTTCATGGCCTCCAGGGTCTGGCCCAGGGAAAAGGTGGCCCGCACGGCGGACTCGGGTGACCGGGTGGCAAAGAGCAGGTATTCAAAGAGTTCCCTGGCTTTCTGGAAATCGCCGTTTTTCATGGCGATGCGTCCGAGTGTATAGGCCGCATCAGCCGCGAGAAAATCGTCCGGGGAACGCGTTGCGGCATTGAGGCGCGCCACCGCATCAGCATGCCGGCCCTTCTTCAGGTCGATGAGGGCCTTGATGTAATATATCCAGGTGGCCTTGGCGTATACTTCGGGTGATACCTTCCCGCGTTCCGACTCGCCGAGTTTTTCGTACTGCATCAGGAAACGATCCGCCTCCTCGGGGAACTCGCGTTCCTCGGCCTTACCCAGAGCGAAGCGGAGATAGAAAATCAACAGGCGATCCTCAAACACCCGGAGGGGATCCGTTTCCTCCTTGGCCAGCGTCTCATACTGCGCCAGCGCCTCCTCCTGTTTTCCGGCCCGATACAGGGCCTTCGCGCAGGCATCCCTGATAGTGAGTCGTTCCTGTGCGCGTTTGGCCGAGGCAAGGGCCCCGTGAAAGGTCTCGGCGGCCTTGGCGTAGTCCGCCATGTCGAAATAGATGGAGGCAATCTCAAAATCAAATTTGTACTTTTCAATTTCATCCCCGGCGGTCTTTTTCAAGTCCTCCAGCGTGGCGAGCACGTTCCGGTAGTCCTTGAGGCCCTTGTAAATATCCAGCATCAGAGTGAGCGTGTCGCGACGGCGGGCTGTGGCCGGGTACCGGGCCAGGAGCACGCGGCAGTTTTCAAGCGCCTGCGGCATCAGGTTGTCCTTTTTGTAGGACGAGGCGAGCCGGAAGTAGGCGCGTTCCGAGGTTTCCGGATCCATATTTTCGACTCGGAAGGCCAGCCCGATTCCGTCGAGCGCGTCGCACAGCACCTCGTAGGCAGGCACGGCCTTGAAGGCGTCGCGCTGAAGGCTGTTCGTGCAGGCGCCGACGGAGTTGTCGAGGCGGACTTGGACGTGGGCATTCAGACGGATGAAGTCGGCCAGATCCGAAGGGGAGCGGTTGACAAACTCGCCTGCAACGGGCTCCATGAGGGCGAACTGGGTGTCGTAGGCGAGGGCGCTCTTCATCGTCTCGCGTGACAGGCGAGGGGCTCCGTTGGTCGGCTGGTAGAAGACGAGGCGTTCCTCGGCGGCGCGGGAATAGTAGTCGCAGGCTTCCCGATAGTGTCTTCCGTTCTCGTAGGCCCAACCGACCCAGAAGCAGGCTTGCCGGTAATACTCGTGGCTGGGATTATCAAACACCTTGAGATACTCCCGGAGCACGAGTTTCATTTTCTCGAAGTCCTGCTGGTTGTAGTAATTGATCGCCAGCGTGAAGAGTGATTTCTCGCCGAAACCGCTCTTGGGGGCGATTTGCCGTATCTTGCTGAACTGATCCTTGGCTTTTTCGTAGAGGTCGGCAGCCTGTTCGCGCTGGATGACCCTGAACCGCAGGTCGCGGGGATCCAGTACGGCCCGCAGAACTTGGAGGAGGGTGGCGTCGCTGTTCGGGTTGAGACCGGGCGCGGCGGTGTATTCGCCGGCCAGTTTGTCCTCTTTCTCGATACCATCGGTCCAGACGATGCGAGTGGCGCTGATCGCCTCAATCTTCTGGAGAATGGAGAAGAGCATGGCCGACTTTCCGGAATAGACCTGATTCCAGACCCCGAAAGGGCGTGTCAACGGTTTGAACCGGTTGTCAGCCTGTCGGACATCGACAATCTCGATGACCTTCCATGACCGTTCGGCATCCGGATCGTCGTTGTTCAGGGTTGGTGGCGGCAGGGTGGGGGTTCCGCCGGTCACGCCGATGTCCAGAACCAGGCGGTGGTTCGCGACATCGAGGATGGATTGAAGCGCCTGATCGATGACGACGCTTCCGTCTTTCAGCGCGACTTTTTTTCCATTCAGGAAAGACTCGACCGTATTGGGGCCTTCCTCCGGCGCCCACACGAAGGAGATACGGGCCGCCTTTGACAGGGTTATCAGGGCGTCGCGCGCCGTCAGAGGCTGACCGGTCGGCCATTCGATATCGACCATTCTTTGGAATGGAGCATAGGTTTTCCGGATATC
>CAYHEL010000157.1:0-6059 GCA_964355415.1 uncultured Verrucomicrobiota bacterium
CTTTCCGGTAAACGATTCCAGAACACTGCTGGCCAGACGGGGACTGATAAACAGGCCGCCTGTCATGATCGTTCGGATCGCGTTTGTCAGTTCGGAAAAAGCGCTGTCCTTGAGCATATACCCGGAGGCGCCCGCCTCCAGCATTTCCGTCACAAAGTGGTGGTCGGAATGCATGGAGAGGGCCAGAATCTTGATGGAGGGAAAATCCACGGTAATCCGGCGTGCGGCGGCAATCCCGTTCAGTTCCGGCATGGCAATATCCAGCACGATGATGTCCGGTTTCTTCTCGCGGGCGATGCGGATGGCTTCGAGTCCATTTGTGCCTTCACCCACCACAGTCATGTCGGACTGTTTTTCAAGAAGGGAACGCAAGCCCTCCCTGATGATCTGGTGATCGTCGCATAATGCTATTCGAATAGCCATAGTGCCGCTCCCGTGCTCCCGATTGGTAACTGGTCACAGAATGTGGTTGTTGCCTCCGTTTGTCAAACCATAACCCGAGTCTGACCCCGTTTACGTTGCGTTATGCCGAGATGATCTTCAGGATACAATTTTTGAGCCATTCCAGGCAATCGGAAGAAAGGCCGGCCCCAACCAGGGTCGTGCCGATGTTGGTTTCGACCAGGATGCCGGTATAACCCTGGCCGTCCTTCTTTCCAATCCTGACGGTTTCCACGTCTGCGGCGTTGATCCGCGTGCCTTTGGTGGGGCCCCAGGGCGTCTGGCGACGCACCTGAAGCTCGTCCTTCGCAACGCGGATCTGCTCCGTCGTGATGAGCGCCCAGACTGTTGCGGCCAGGACAATCAGGAGGATCACGACGCCAATAATCCCGAAAAAGACGGGCGCTCCCTTCACGAAAAACCCGACATAGACAAAGACGCCGGAAACAGTGAGCCCGATTCCTCCGCCAGTCAGGGTGGAGCCCTTGTTCTTCCGGAGGGACAACTCCAGGAACGGGCCATCCACCTTCAGGGACAGTCCAGCCGGAGGCAACTTTGAGGGGTCGAAATCCACATGGAGTTTTCCCTCCCGGACCAGATCCTTCACGGACTTATCGAGATCCTCGACGGCGCGGATGACAAGATTCGACCCTTCGCCTTCCACGGCGGGCAGATTCAGGGTGCGGCAGGCGTTCTCCCATATGCCGCGAATGCCGATATCCGTCCGTGATTCATACAACCGGACGGCTTTCGTGGCGTCGTTAGGATGAAACAGTTCGACGATATAGAGCGTGTAGGAGGGACTGTTCTTGCCCCCCGAATGGTACTCGCTTCGGTGCCGGATCCCGGTGAATTCCGACAGGCGGGCGATCCACTGTTTGGTTCCGAACAGCGACGTCTTGGTCACGCCCACAGTTTCGAGTGACAGGGTGGTGGTTGTGCTGGCGGTCAGGAGGTAGAGGCCGCCGATGAAAATCCCGATGCCGATGACACCGAAGATGAGGAGTCCCCACAAGCCCGCCTGCATGGGCCCGGAGGACAAAACGTTGAGCAGGAAAATGGCTGTTGGTATTCCGCCCCAGAGGCAGGCGAAGACCAGGAGGAAGATTCCCGCCCCCCTGGAACCCTTGTCCACCTGCGTCACCGGCAGGCGGGTGAGGTCGATCTGTCTGGTTTGACCGGTCATGGCTAAATTCACATTAATGTTCATAGATCAGATTCGTCTCAAACAAGACGCCTGACCGCAAGACTAATCATCCAAAAAGCCCTCTTGACTCACAGTTAAAGATATGGTCTAAAAACCGGCTTCCATGTCAAAATGAGGAACGTGAGTCCGGCATCATTCTGGAATAGCCAATCTAGCACGAAACAGGTGATTATGTTACGAGAAGCAATCGGGAAGGGTGAGTTTGTCATCACATGCGAATTTGTGCCGGGACGCGGTAAGGACGGGCCGAGCATCGAGGCGGCCGTCGAGTTTTCCAAGGCCGTGGCGGCGAAGGGTGCGAGGATTCACGGCGTCAGTATGACCGACAACCCGGGCGGCAATTCCGCCATGACTCCTGATGCGCTGGCGCCCGAGATCCAGAAGAACGGGGTGGACGCCCTTGTTCATTTCTCCTGCCGGGACATGAATCGCAATGCCGTCGAATCGCGCGCCATGGCGCTTGCCAGGGCGGGAGTCAACTCGCTTCTTGTCCTGACGGGTGACTACCCTGCCAGCGGATTTGAAGGCAACGCGGCCGGGGTGTTTGATTTGGATTCGGTGCAGACGATCAAATACTTGAAGGCCATGAATGCCGGCCTGGAAATTCCCGGGCCGAAAAAAGGATCCACGGTTCAACTACCCAGGACGGATTTTTTTGTCGGCGCCGCCGTCTCCCCGTTCAAACTCAAGGAGGAGGAACTTCTGCCCCAGTATTTCAAACTGGAGAAGAAGATCGCCGCAGGCGCCGACTTCATCATCACCCAGTTGGGGTATGATATGCGCAAGTTTCTTGAGGTAAAACGGTACATGGCCAGTCGCGGGCTCACGGTTCCGCTCCTTGGCAATGTCTATGTATTGAGTTACGGCGCGGCCAAAACAATGCATGCAGGACTGGTCCCGGGATGTGTGGTCACAGATGAGCTGTTGCGTGTCCTTGAAGCCGAGTCCAAGGAACCGGACAAGGGCAAAAAGAAGCGCTTGGAACGCGCCGCGAAAATGGTGGCCATGTTCAAGGGCATGGGGTTCGCCGGTGTCCACATAGGCGGGTTTGCGCTGAAGACGGAGGACTTTCTGGGAATTATCAGCCGCGCAACGGAACTCGAATCACAGTGGGAGGACTTCATTCCTGAAGTCGCTTTTGGCAGTAAGAACGAATATTACCTGTTTCCCCCTCCGAAACAGTACCGTCCGGGCGAGGTGGATGCAGATCCTGTCAAAACACTGCCTGCGCGCCGCGGTAACCTTGGCTATGGTATCTCCATGGTCATACACAGCCTGTTTTTTGAGCGGGAGCGTCTCGGGTGCCGTATCCTGACACGCTACTACAAGTTGATTGGAGACCGCTCCGTCATCTCGAAATTCTCGCATTTCAGCGAGCATGTGTTGAAAATGCTGACCTTCAGTTGTCGCGACTGCGGTGATTGTGCGTTGCCCGACATGGCCTATTGTTGTCCCCAGGGAAAATGCGCCAAGCAGCAACGCAACGGGCCCTGTGGCGGCAGCGTGAACGGCATGTGCGAGGTCTATCCCGACGAGAAGCCCTGCGTTTGGACATTGGTCTATTCCCGTTTGAGGGGAGCCGGCAAGGTGGAAGAGATGAGGAACGGATACGTCATGCCCCGTAAAATGGACTTGTCCTATACATCGGGTTGGGCGAACTTTTTTCTGGAAAGAGATCATGCGGCGCCAGTCAAGACCGGGGCGCCTGAAAACGCCAAACCATGAATCTGGATTTGTTTGTAACGTGCGGATGACGCACGGCTTGCAAGAGGAAAACGGATGTTGTTTCAGAAGGAGATAATCTGACATGAAGACGCTGATTGTGGTTGGGGAGAATATTCATTGCACGCGTGTGTACAAAGTTGGCGGCGCTTTTGTGAAGCCGCATGGCGCGGGCCAGGCCATTGTCTATGGGGGCAAGGCGGATACCCGATACCTTCCCATTCCCGCGCGTTTTACGGAAACGGCGGATTGGGCCTCGGGCAAGGTCAAGCACTGCGCCGTTGCGGTATGGCAGGGGCTGTATGGCGATGCGGCGGGCAAGGCGGCGGCTGTGGATTACCTCCGGTATCTGGCCGCCAGACAGGAGGCGGCTGATGCCTCCTTCCTGGATGTGAATGTGGACGAGTTCAGCACCGATGTGGCGGAGCGTTGCCGCGCAATCAAGTGGGTGGCCGGGATCGTCCAGGCCGGCAGTCAACTTCCCTTGAGTATCGATTCGTCCAATGAAGTCATTCTTCGGGCCGGGTTGGAGTCGTGCGATCCGAAACGGGCCCGCCCCATGGTCAACTCCGTGTCCCTGGAACGCCAATCCTCCATTGCGGTGGCGGCGGAATTCAAAGCGGTTGTGATTGCCTCGGCGGCGGGGGAGAAGGATCTTCCCGGCGATACGGCCACGCGCCTCGCGAACATCAACCGCCTGATGCCCCTGCTCTCCGCCGTGGGCATTAAGGGGAATAGCGTGTTTGTGGATCCTCTGGTTTTCCCGGTGGCGACAGACTCCAATAACGCCCAGTCGTTTATCGAATCCGTGTCCGCCATCCGCAGGACATACGGCCCCGAGATTCATATTTCCGGCGGGCTCAGTAATGTGTCGTTTGGCATGCCGGCACGCAAGTTGATCAATCAGGTCTTTACCTGGATGGTCGTGGAGGCCGGGGGCGACAGCGGGATTCTGGATCCGCTTCAGATGAACGCCAAAATCCTCGCCGCTGTGGACAGCGCTTCCGAACCTTTCAAATTGGCCAGGGCCTTGCTGACGGGGGAGGATCTGTTCGGGGTGGAGTTCATTACGGCCCATCGCGAGGGCAAATTGGGCGGAGAGTGAGTTGAAAATTCGATGTGCAGGGAAGAATACGAAGGAGTTTAACGCATGAAGCGACCGGTATTGGATCCGACAAAGATGAAGGACTGGCAGATTGCCGAGGCGGCGGAACCGTTCATGAAGCCTACGATGCAGTTGGCGCGTGAACTGGGGCTCCTCGAAAGCGAAGTGATTCCCATGGGACGGCAACTCGCCAAGGTGGATCAGCGCATGGTGATGGATCGCATCCGCTCCAGGCCGTCGGGCAAGTACATTGATGTCACCGCCATCACCCCCACACCACTGGGCGAGGGCAAGACCACGACGACCATCGGACTGGTGGAAGGATTGGCCGTTCTGGGCAAGAATGTCTCCGGCGCAATCCGCCAGCCGAGCGGCGGCCCCACCTTCAATATCAAGGGCTCTGCGGCCGGTGGAGGAATCTCCCAGTGTATTCCGCTGGCGCCGTTTTCCATCCGGATGACCGGCGACATTGATTCCATCACCAACGCGCATAACTTGGCGCTGGTTGCCCTGACCTCCCGTATGCAGCATGAGCAAAACTACGATGATGCCCGGTTGGCCAGAACCGGCATCCGGCGCCTGAACATTGATCCGAAGCGGGTCACGGTGAAGTGGTGTATTGATTTCTGCGCCCAGGCGCTTCGTAATATCACCATCGGCCGTGGCGGCAAAATGGATGGCTTCGAAATGGATTCCGGGTTCCAGATTTCCGTGGGCAGTGAAGTCATGGCCATCCTCGCGGTGTCGAAGGACCTGAAGGATCTGCGCCAGCGGTTGGCTAAAATGGTGCTGGCCTATGACAAGGATGGCGGGGAAGTGACCACCGCCGATCTCAAGGTGGATGGCGCCATGGCCGCCTGGTTGGTGGACGCCATCAATCCAACGTTGGTTCAGACGGTTGAAGGACAGCCCATCTTTGTCCATGCCGGCCCCTTCGCCAATATCGCTATCGGGCAGAGTTCAATCATCGCCGACGAAATCGGGACGCGCCTTTCGGAATACCATGTGACGGAAAGCGGCTTTGCGTCGGACATCGGGTTCGAGAAGTTCTGGAACCTGAAATGCCGCTTTTCGGGCATTAAGACCAACGCCGTGGTGGTGGTCGCCACAGTGCGCGCCCTCAAGATGCATGGCGGTGGCCCGGCGGTGAAGCCTGGCGCGAAACTCGACGAGGCCTACACCAAGGAAAACCTCGGTCTGCTCGAGAAGGGATGCGAGAACCTGATCGCCCACATCGAGATTGTGAAGAAATCCGGTGTGCGCCCCGTGGTGTGCCTGAACGGATTCCATACCGATACGGCGGCCGAAGTGGCCCTGGTGCGGAAAGTGGCGGAGCAGAACGGCGCCTATATGGCCTTCTCGCAGCACTGGCTCAAGGGCGGCGAGGGAGCGCGCGAATTATCGGAGGCCGTGGTGGTTGCCGCGAATGAGAAGAACAACTTCAAGTTCCTGTATGACCTGAGCATGCCGCACCGCCAGCGTATTGAGTTGATCGCCAAGGAGTTCTACGGCGCGGATGGCGTCAGTTTCAGCGATGTGGCCCTGGAGAAGGCCACGCGGTTCGAGGCTGACCCCGAGACGGCG
>CAYHEL010000158.1:0-6054 GCA_964355415.1 uncultured Verrucomicrobiota bacterium
AACGCGTTGCGGTGGGTTCATTGAACCTTGGAATCTTGCCAACAGGCAAGGCGCGCGCCTTATCCCGGTCCGAGATCGATAGTCTGCTCCAAGAGTCAAACACTATCATCAGCAGCCAACAGGAATCCTAATCGCACCGCCTTTCTGCCTGAGACAGGATTCGCTCCAGTCGAAGGGAGAGTTCATGAAATTCCTCGTGGGGGATTTCGGTCTCGTGAAACAGGGCCTCCAGTTCCTGTCGCAACTGGCGGCAATCGTGGGCGATGTGGTGACTGGCGCGCGCCTCGTGGGGCCGTGACGCGAAGCAAAGGGGGACTCGCATATTTTGACTCCTGTGAATATAGAACTATATATAGCCATATAAAGGAGGAAGAGTCAAACCCTTGTGGCATATTCGTTAAAGAGTCGGAGGAACAGGCGATAGTCATCCAGAGACACGGCGGGGGGTGTTTGATGATCCACGGACATGATGAACCCGCCCTGGCGGGCGGTTGGCAACAACCGCTCGAACTCGGTGCGTAGAGCCGCCTCGCCATGATGCATCACCATTTTGTCAAAGGCTCCAATGTACAACTGCTTCGGATAACGCTCGCGCAGAACCTTCATATCCACACCCGCCTGGCGTTCCAGAGGCAGGATCCCTTCAATGCCGGCACGCTCAAACCAGGCTGCCGGTTTGGTGATGTTGCCATCGGAGTCCACGATGACACGCACACCGTGTTCCTTGAGACGGGGAATAATTCGCTGGTAGTACGGCAGTAAAAACTCATCAAACTGTGCCTCTGAGAGCATGGGGCCGTTGTTGTAGCTCATGTCCTCGGCAAAGGTCATGAAGTCGGGTCGGCAGATGGCGCAGATTTCGTCAATCACCCGGAGGTTGAAGGCGGTGAGATCGGCATTGATTCGATGCATCAGTTCCGGCTGGTCATAGAAGGCGTAGAGATGGTTTTCTATGCCCAGGAGGGTGCGCGGATACCAGAAGAAACCCTCCAGGGTGAACCAGAGGATGTCGCCATCGTCGCGCTGACGCCGAGCCCAGTCGCGCCACTGATCCACGTTGATCAACGGTTCGTTATCCGGGTAAAGCAGAGGCCGGAGTTTCTCATATTCGTCGGCCGTGCACAGTCTCGGGGCGCCATGTCGAGCAGGCTCGGGACAACGATCCTTGCGCGGTCCGATCCATCCCTGGTAATGAACATCCATGTTGAAGTAACGGTATATTCCCTGGGTGTCGAGGTCGGCGGGAAGTCCCTCGTCCCGCCAACGGCGGATGGTGAGACCCCACCAAGAGGCCCATTCCAGAATGGGCAGGCGGTCGACGGGTTGGAAATTCATGAGCGCGTGGAAACGTTCTCGGGCAGTCATGGCGGTGTGACAATTCATGGGACAGTATCCTTCTGTAAGGTGTGCAAATATAGGATGTGAAATGAGAATATTCTAGGACTTTAATATCATAAGGAATGCATCCTTTCGTCCGGAACCAGGCTCTTTGATCCCCGCCCGATGAGATCCTCCCGTCCCGCCATCCGCAAAGCTTCCCGCGCCTTGCGATGGAAGGCGGGGTCATGGACAAGCAGGAGGGCGCGTTGCAGCGCCTTCTCGTGATCGGTTCGGGCCACCACGACAGGTTCGCCGGTGAGGGGATCCTTCCCGGTGTGGAACATGGCGGCGGCCAGAGTCAACGGAGCCGGATAGAAGTCCTGAACCTGCTCCGGTTTGATGTTTTCACGTTTCAGGTATTGGGCCAGTTCGATCATGTCTTCCAATGTGCAGCCCGGATGCCCGCTGATGAAATACTCCACGATGTGCTGGGGTTTCCCGGCCTGGCAGGAGGCATCCTTGAACCGTTTCACAAACCGGCGGTAGGCCTCGGACGTCGGTTTCCGCATGATCTTCAGAACCTTTTCGCTGATGTGTTCAGGGGCGATTTTCAGGCGTCCGCTGACGTGGTGGGCGGCCAGTTCCGCGATGTAGCCGGAATCCTGGATGAGGGCGAGATCGAACCGGATTCCGCTGGTGACAAAGACGTGTTTCACTCCGGGACTCTTCCGCGCCGCCTTCCAGAGATCCCTCTGGGGTGTGGCGTCGGTTTCCAGGTTCGGACAAAGATCAGGCGCCAGGCAACCTGGGCGGCGGCAGTTGGCGCCGCCCTTCCTGCAACGGGTGCCATACATGTTGGCCGTGGGCCCACCCAAATCACTGATTGTGCCGCGAAAGTCCGGACTCGACGCCAGGAGTCCGGTTTCGGCGAGGACACTGTCCCGGCTTCGTGAGACGATGGTCTTGCCCTGATGGGTGGCGATGGCGCAGAAGGCGCATGACCCGTAGCAGCCCCGGTGGGTCGTGATCGAGTCTTTGATCATGTCGTAGGCGGCAATCCGGTTGTTGCCATAGACGGGATGCGGTCGCCGGGTGAAGGGCAGGGCATAGAGGGCGTCAAGGGCGGAGGATGACAACGGAGGAGCGGGTGGATGAACCACGAGCAGCCGGTCGCCGTGCGGTTGAACGAAGGTGGTGGAGGCGTCCGAAGCGGCACTGAGGAGAACCTCCCGCGTCATGAGCGTGAAGGCGTCTTTGTCGGTCGAGACGGATTCGAATGAGGGGAGAAAAGAAGGGTGAGGCAGGATTTCAGCTGACGTCTGCCTTCTGATTTCCGCCGTTCCAGGGATGCCAGACAGGCCTTCTCCCCGATCCCATCGTGCGGCAATCTCCGCAATCGCGGTTTCCCCCATGCCATAGACCAGCAGGTCGGCCTTCGAGTCGAAGAGGATCGAGCGTTTCACGCTGTCGGTCCAGTAGTCATAGTACGGGAACCGGCGCAAGGAGGCCTCGATCCCTCCGATGATAACCGGGGCTGGTTGAAGGAAGTCAGAGCGACCATGGGTATTCTGGATTCTGGATTCTGAGTTCTGAATTCTGTTCTTAAACGCCTGGCGAACCTTTGTGACGTAGACAATGGTGGCGTTGGGGGGGCGCAGGTCGCCCTGGCCTTCCGGCAGATAGGGGTCGTCGCGGCGCCGTTTGCGCATCACGGTCAGACGGGCAAGTTGGCTGTCCAGATTGCCCGCCGTGACACCCCAGAACAGGCGCGGCGGTCCGAGAACCCGGAAGGCCTCCACAGTGTTGGGGTCGGGTGCCGCAATGATGCCCACCCGGTAGCCCCGGGATTCCAGCCACCGCCCGATTAAGGCGGCGCCGAAGGAGGGGTGATCCACATAGGCATCCCCGGTAACCAGGATGATATCGCACTGATCCCAGCCGCGCTGCAGCATCTCGCTCCGCGAGATGGGTAGCGGGGTAGGGGAAGGAGTCTTCATCGGGAATCTATTCTTTCTCCCGCCTCTTTCGCGCCGCAAACTCGGGCGCCTCCCTGATGCAGGTGCCGAGGATGGAGAGGGACTTCTTGAACAATTTCCAACTGTCCCGTTTCAGTTCGAGGGGATCTTCGCCGACAGTAGCCCAGCCCTTGGCGGTCAGGTCATCGGGTGGAATGGCGACCGCGTCCCAGTTATGGAACAGGCGGCCCCAGGCGCTGTGGAGAATATCGTGAACCAGTTTCTGGTGGGTGGGATACCAGAAGGAGTCGTGATAGATCACGCTGGCGATATAGGCCCAGGGGGCGAGAACGGTCTTGAGCGACCACTCGATGGGGTTGCGCAGGGGACCCCAATAGATCTTGTGCTGCATCTTGCTGGCGAAGGTCATCTTCTTGAACGGCCCCACGAAATTCCAGTTGTCCTTCAGAACATCGGCATCGCCCACGATTTCGATGTCACGCACATCGCCGCACCCCAGGCCCCGGTCATGGGCCAGGCGGACAAACTTGATGTCCTTGAGCGGGTCGAAGCCCATGAGTTTGGCGGCCACGGCATCGATGGCAACCTGATCGGACGAGGCCAGGATCACATTCTTGACGTAGGGGATCATGCAACGCGGGCCGGGGCCGTCACCGGCAAAGGTGCCGTCCATCACGGCGAACACACCCGAATGGATTTTCTTCTGAATCATCAGGAGATCCACGAGGGTTTCATGGATGACCGGGTGGGTCCAGTGCCGCCGTTCATTCAGCAATCCTCCGAAGGCGTTTTTCATGGCGCCGGTGGTGGTGGTGAAGACGTGCGTTTTGACAGTGGGAAGGTGGATGATGTTCTCGCCGATGAAACGCCTGGGGATCATGAACCCGTCGGGATAGACCTGGTTGAGGCAGAGAAATTGATCGGCGACGTCGCCCACGGCGTCGCGGACATGGATCCAGGGTTCGTTGCCTTCGTAGAGGTGGACGTTACGGAGTCCGTGGGCCTGGACGACGTTGATTTGTTTGTTTTCCCGTTCGCCGAGGTGGGCGTCGATCACGACGGTACGGTTATGGCAGGCGTGGAGATGATCAGGGGAGTAGCCGTCGCGTTTCAGAGCCCTGATGACACCGTCGAGTTGCCACGGCGTCGTGGAACTGCCGGGATAGAAGAAGTGCCAGCTGATGTTCACTTTCAGGGCGGTGTCGGCCTGTTTGGAGATGACTTCCTGATATCCGGCAAGGTTCATCAGACGGTGATAGTCTTCCAGAACGGTACCGGGCGAGGTTCGGAGAATGGCAACCTTGGATGTAGTCATGCCGGGAACATACGAAAATGGCCGGAAAACAGCAAGTGCTGGCGAATGCGTCCTGTGACACATTTTTTGATGGTTGAAGGATGGGGGATGACGCGCTACCTTAACCGCTTTGAGGGGAATTCCATGAATGCCAAAAAATTCTATATCACGACGCCGATCTATTATGTGAATGACCGGCCCCATATCGGTCATGCGTACACCACCATATTGGCGGATGTCCTGGCCCGGTATCACCGGTTGATGAAGGTGCCGACTTTTTTTCTGACCGGCACCGATGAGCATGGCCAGAAGGTTCAACAGGCGGCCGAGAAGGCCGGCATAACGCCGCAACAGCATGCCGACAATACCGTTGTCCGTTTCCAGGAACTCTGGAAGAAATTGGATATCACCCATGACGACTTCATCCGAACGACGGAACCCCGTCACACGGTGGTGGTGCAGAAGGTGTTTCAGGATCTGTATGACCGGGACGAGATCTACCGGGCGGAATATGACGGCTGGTATTGCGTGCCCTGCGAGCGGTTTTTCATGGAGAAGGATCTCGATAACGGGACCTGTCCGGACTGCAAACGGCCGGTGGATCGTATCCGCGAGTCGAATTACTTTCTGCGGATGAGCCGGTATCAGGAGTGGCTGATCCAGTACATTCAGGATCATCCGAAATTCATCCAGCCCGATTTTCGCCGCAATGAGACGCTGGGGTTTCTGCGTAAAAAATTGAATGATCTGTGTGTGTCGCGGCCCAAGAGCCGGCTGAACTGGGGCATTGAACTGCCCTTCGACCCGGATTTTGTGGCGTACGTCTGGTGTGATGCCCTGACCAACTACATCAGCGCGGTCGGGTATCTCAGCGATGATGAGAAATTCAGGAAATGGTGGCCGGCCTCCTGTCACCTGATCGGGAAAGATATCCTCACGACGCACACGGTTTACTGGCCGATCATGCTCAAGGCGATGGGTGTGGAACTACCTGAGTCGGTGTTCGCCCATGGGTGGTGGCTGGTGGGGGACGCCAAAATGAGCAAGACCACCGGAAATGTCATCAACCCCATGGACTTTGTCGATCAATACGGGGTGGATGCCTTCCGTTATTTCCTGATGGCCGAGATGGCGTTGGGACAGGATGCCAGTTTTACCGAGGAGGCGTTCATCCGGCGCGCCAATGCGGATCTGGCCAACGATCTGGGCAATTTGCTGAGCCGTGTCATCAAAATGATCGAAACCTATGCGGGTGGCGTGCTGCCCGCGCCGGGGGAACCGGGTGAGGATGAACAGCAACTCCGCGCCTCGGCCATGGCCTCGGCAGGCTCTATGGAAACCATGCTGGAGGGAATGAGACTGGATCTCGGCCTGGCGGCGGTGGCCAATGTGGTGCGGGAGGCGAACCGGTACCTGGAGCGCAAGCAACCGTGGACGCTGGCCAAACAGGCCGACAAACAACCC